>QKBZ01000196.1 GCA_003245895.1 Beggiatoa sp. | reverse complement strand
GAGTTTTATGGTGGAATACGCTACGCTATTCCACCCTACAACAACAGCTTTAGACTCTTGGAAACAAGCAAAGCTTGTTTTTACAACATTACCGTTTTTATAACATAACATTGCTATTTTTCTAATAAAATCTCTACACCCGCCCAATCAGTCGGCGTGCCATGTTCTAAATAATACTGGCAGCGTTCTAGGTAAAACGCAGCGGCGCGATCTTGTGGTAACTGCGTTAAAATCATTTGGAAATAACGCGCTGCGGTGCGGAAGCGTTGCTGGCCATAGAGTTCAATCGATTTACTAAAATCTTTTTCTAAGGCCATTTTCTTCTCCATCACCGCTTCAGGATCAGCATTCACCACTTCAAAAATATGCACAGGTGCTTGTTTACCTTTCACCAATACTTTACCTAAAAAGCGGTAGAAATGGCGAGAGGGGTCTTCTAATTCAGCAATAATATCACCGCTAATAATAATAGAAGCACCGTATAACTTAGTTAAGCCTTCTAAACGCGAGGCTAAGTTTACCGCATCGGAAATCACTGTGCCTTCCATGCGTTTCTCTTCGCCAATGGTGCCCAGCATTAACGTCCCAATATGCAAACCAATACCAATTTTAACCGGCGGCAAGGCGTTAGCTTCGCGCTCGGCGTTAAAGCGATCTAATTGCTTATGTATTTCAATCGCGGCTTGTACGGCATCGTCGGCTTTTTCAGGGAATAAAGCCATAATGGCATCGCCAATATATTTGTCAATAAAGCCTTGATGATCTCGAATCACCGGACTAACGCGCCCTAAGTAAGCATTGATAAAATCAAAGTTTTCTTTCGGGGTCATGCTTTCCGATAAAGAGGTGAAAGCACGAATATCGGCAAATAATACCGCCATGTGTTTTTGTACGTGATCGCCTAAGCGCACGTCGATAATACTTTCTTTTTCCAGTAATTTTAAAAATTCTAAGGGTACAAAATTACTGTAGGCAATGTTGACTCGTGATAAATGAACGTGGGTTTTAATACGGGTAATTAATTCGCCTTTAGAGAACGGCTTGGTTAAATAGTCGTTAGCACCGGATTGTAAACCTTGCACTAAATCAGAGACTTGGTTTTTTGCCGTCAGCATGATGATGGGCAATTGTGTGGCGGGGTAGGTTTCCCGTATGATTTTGCACACTTCAAAGCCCGACATTTTCGGCATCATAATGTCTAATAACACGATGGCAAAGGATGTGCCTGCACGCACGGCAGCCAGTGCTGTATCGCCATCTAACGCGCGAGTAACAGCATAATTTTCCAGTTTTAATTGGTTTTCTAATACCTGCAAGTTAATCGGATCATCATCGACGATTAACACGTTAAAAGTTTCTCGCTTACGTTGCGAGTTACTGCTGTTGCTTGCTTCTAACTCAAATGTTTCTTCAAAACTTTGCAACTCATCGGCATCAGAAAGGATAGAGTTTTCTCGAGATGATGAATCATTCATTAGTTGCGATTCAGCGGCTGCCGCAGTAGCTGCTTGCAACTCCAATTCCAGTTTATTTTCCATTTGTGCATCGCGTAAACGGCTTAATAAGTCCATAGAGCTGCGATCCACCAAAATACCTTTTGACAATGGCAAGGTGAAGCTTAGCCGTGTGCCAATGCCTAAAGTGGATTGAATGTTAATTTCACCGCCGTGTAATTCAACTAATTGTTTGGTAATCGATAAACCTAAGCCTGTGCCGCCAAATTGACGCGAAATAGAGCCATCTGCTTGCTCAAATGGGGTAAACACCCGTTCTAATCGATCAGCAGGAATCCCTACCCCTGTGTCACTAATGGTGATGTTTAAAAAGTCACCTTGAATTTTGGCATCGATTTCTACTGTACCAATTTCAGTAAATTTAATGGCGTTACCAATCACATTATGTAGGATTTGCTGCAAGCGGTTTTCATCCGCTTTCACAGGAGGCGCATCCTTGATATGATTAATTAATTTGATTTCTTTTTTGCCAATCAGTGGATTAGATAAGGTCACTACCACATCAATAACAATTTTGATGTCAATGGGCTTAATTTGTAAGGAAATATTTTTATGCTTAAGTTTAGAGAAATCTAAAATATCATTGACTAAGTTAGACAAACGCCGTCCACTTAATACAATCATCGATAAATTTTCAATCGCCGCAGGTGGCAATTTACCCGCTGCACCGTCAATCATTGAGTCTGCAATACCAATAATGCCATTAATTGGCGTGCGCAATTCATGCGAGGTATTGGATAAGAAATCATCTTTTAATTTATCTAATTCTTTCAACTCAACGTTTTGCAAACGAATTTTATTAATATAGGCCAACATATTATCCACCATCAAGGTGATACTATGTTTTAACAGTTTTAATTCATTATTCGTTGTGCCTTCGATAGGGTGCTCTAAATCGCCATTAGCGATCACATTGACGCTATCGACTAATTTTTGAATTGGTTTGGTAATCCATGCTGAGATAATAAAAGTAAATAAAATACTGAGCACGATGGCGATGACACTTAAAATAAAGTGGAAGCCAGCCGTGCGTTGTAAACTCTCATCAATTAAGTTAGTGTTATACCTTAACTCAATGACTTTACTCGGGTCTGAGGCAAGGTCTAAGTTTTCATCTCGCAAATTAACGAACAAATAACGGGTCATATGTTTGTTAATCGGATTTTCATATTCAACAGGGATACGGGTTTCATATACTTGTTGAATAATTTGTGAAGTCATGGTGTCAGCTTTAAAATCAGGGCTGCCAAGCAAGTGACCGTGGCGAGTGAAAATACGCACACCGTTTAAGGAAGGGTTTAAGCTTTTTAAGCGGTCGGAAATTTTAATTAAGTCCAACTCACCCATTAAGCTAGCAAAGTCAGTAGATTCTAAGCCTAGTTCTAATACATATTTATTATCAGGGCTGGGCATATAGCCATAAGTGCGTAAAGAACCCGTGCGGGCTTCGGTGGATAAACCACCACTGACAAAGGTTTGACCGTTTAAGGTTTTTTGTAAATGCGCGAAAACATCAGGCCATTGTTGAAAACTTAAGCCTAAATCTTTTTTATAAGTCGTGTATTGGACTTTGCCTTCTGGATCGATAATGTATAAATCCATCCCTTCGCCTAAATTAAAGCGCATACCTTTGCCAATGGTATGTTTTAAGGCATCTAAATCGAGTTTAGAGGGATCATTATCGACTTTTTTATAAGCATCTAAGAAAGGAACAAAAGCTTCCTCCATTTCTTTATCGAGAAAGCGAATTAAAACTTTATGCCCTGCATCGACTAATTTAATGGCATTAATAATATTATTTTCAGTTTGTTTTTGTAGTAATTCATATGCACTTTCTAAGTCAGCTTTTGCATTCAAATAGTCTGACACTGACATGGCAATCAGAATGGGGATAATCAGCAATAAGAAAGACCCCATGAGCGTATATTTCAACGGCACATATTTCATTGCAGGGGTCGTATTAGACTGATTAGTAACTTGCCGGGGCGTGTTTGCGGTCATTAGTGAATCGGGTGTCGTCAATATCCTGATGCCTGTTGCCGACAAACAGGCTAACCTAAGTCAAGCTAACCAAAAACATTGGCGTAACAGAGACTGTCAGGCAGCGTCCCAAGCTCGCCAAGCCTGCTTCAAAAATCTTAAAGACTTAGCTTATTATGTCACGCCCTGATGAACACTGTCAGTGTTTGAATTCGGTTCGCATTCTTCATCACCGGAGTTAGCACAGTCTTACGCGCTTTTTAAAGCTATGATGTGTCAGCCTGCTAAGTGTAACATGCCCGCTTTTTTGTGTATGTTTTATCGGTGTTTTTTTTCTGCTATGTGATGAAAACAACGTGCTTGGCTTCAAGGCTTCAGCTTTTACAATACTTTATGCAGTTAAGTGCTGCGGGTCGGCTTGTCATTTGCTAATAACTTCCTTATTTCAAGCCTATAGCTCAGCGTCACTGCCATTAAGTTAAGCGATTTTGTAGGTCGGATAAGGCGGCAGCCGCCATCCGACATAATACTGTTGAAGTTTGAACCAAGCCACTTATGGCGGATGACGGCTAAAGCCTTATCCGCCCTACAAGACAGTAGCAAGCCGCAATTTAATGGCGGTGACGCATATGATATTTATGAATAAAGCTTTGTTTTTATACAAAAATAAATAATCTTGCTTATCAGACTGTCTTTTTTGTAGCACAATAGTCTAACGTAACATAGCCGTTCACTTTTTTGCACCATGTGATGCAGTTGATACCAGTATGAGACCCAATCATTATTTTTGCGCGTTGACCTTATGGCTCGGATGTAGTCTGTCTAATCTTGTGATGGCAGCGGAAGACGAGCCTCAGATAGACACTTTATTAGGTTTGTCTTTAGAAGACTTAATGAAAGTGCCGATTGTCACCGCTTCTCGATTTGTCGAAAAAGTCACCGATACGCCGACGACTGTCATTGTTGTGACACGGCAGCAAATTCAAAACCGCCGTTATATCAATTTAATCGATTTATTGCAGGATTTACCAGGGGTGGATGTGCAACGCGGCGTTGAGGACGTGCGCTATCACAATATTACGATTCGTGGTCATCAAGGCAATAACCGTTTTTTAATCCTGCAAGATGGCGTGCGCATTGATTCACCGACCGGTGAATTGATTCCAGTTGCAGAAAATTTCCCGCTTTATCATGCACATCAAGTTGAAATTTTATATGGCCCAGCCGCTGCGGTATATGGCGCTGATGCCTTTGGTGGTGTGATCAACATCATCACGGAAAATGCTGAGCAAGTAGACGGTGTGCATTTATCAACCGCTATTGGCTCTGATAATTATCGTTATAGCTACGCCCATGCAGGCAAAGTGATTGCGGATAATTTGGAATTAGTAGTAGGCGCACACACCCATCATAGCGATACGGCTGATTTAGCTAGTGCTTATCCAGACAGTTATGCGCCAGTTGATGCCGCAACCTTTGATGGCACGGTAGTCGTGCCTGCCGCAGCGCGTGAGTCATTTATCGCACCGGTTGATAGTCGCAGTGCATTTGCCAAATTGGTCTTGGCTAAATCCTTAACCCTTGGCGTTAATCATTCCTTTTTCCACAGTTTAACCAGCGTTGGCGTGCGACCTGAGACCACTTTATATTCAGAGCAAGCACAGTGGAGCACTACGCTAAACTCTGTTTACCTGAATTATGACTTGGAGTTAGCCCCGAAGTGGTATAGCAAAACGCGCTTAGAATATGCGTCTTTTGAAGTTGATCCCTTGTCGCGTTTTAATAATGTGTTTACCAACTTTATTTCAGGTTATAAATATTCTGAGGGGCAAAAACGCTCAATAGAACAGCAGTTTAACTATGAAATGAGTGCAACACAGCGTATTAGTACAGGCTTTAGTGTAGAAGATTTTTATTCCTTACCGCGCACAGCCGATTTGCCAGAGCCTTATAACCCGCGTTTAGGCGCAGACACGCAAAATCTCTATTACCCCAGCACACAAGGCGAACTGCCTATCGTGATTTTAGATGATGACTATTATAACTATGCGCTGTATGTCGATTGGCAAGCGCATTGGAATGCACAATGGTCATCAAGTATTGGGATACGCTTTGATAAAAACTCCCGCTATGACAGCGTATTTAATCCACGTGTTGGTGTGGTATATCGGCCTTCTGATAACCTGTGGTTTAAAGCCTTATATGCGGAAGCCTTCCGCGCGCCCTCAGTGTTTGAAAACTTAGCAACCTTTGGTTCATTCACGGGTGAGCAAAATGCGTCGGGTGACTATATCAGTGACTTTTTCCGTGCGCCGAATGCCAATTTACAACCTGAAAAATCACGCAATTATGAGTTAAGTGTTTCCTATGGTTTGCGAGAAAATGTGCGGGTGAATTTGGCGGGTTATTACACGGAAGTGGATAATTTAATTCAGGTGCGTACCACTGATGATCCGATCCAATTTATCCAAGGTGGTGAGATTCTACAAACCAGCATTCGAGACAATCTAGGCACACAAACCCAATATGGTTTTGATTTATCGATGAATTATCGCCATGACTTAGGGGCTGGCTTTGGTGCAGATGTTTGGAGCAGCTATAGCTATATTGATGGGGAGTTGTGTTGCAACAATGGCATTGCCAGCACTTTGCCTTATGTGGCACAACATAAGGTAAAACTGGGTGCCACTTTTAGCTATTTGGATCGTTACTTTGTCACGCCGAAAATTTACTGGATTGGTGATACCAATACCAACAAGTTAGACCCACTAGACCCAAGCCGACATTTGCAAGCCAGTGGTTATGTGTTAGTGGATTTACATTTTGGGGTATTAAATGTAGTGGATCAGCTTTCGCTGAACTTTGACATTTATAACCTATTTGATCGGCATTATTACAATGCCGGTGGGGAAAGTAGTACAACATTTGTGGAAACACCACAAGCTCTGCGTAGTATGGTGTTTTCAGTGCGCTACGATTACTAACAAGACAGGGGCAACCTGACAGGGAACTCCTGTCAGGTTACTGCCGTCAGTTGTTCTGAAATGAATAACTGACTGAGTGGCAATAAATTCAGGCTAAACCAACAATAACTATTTGATTTTAGCTTCTTTGTATTCCACATGTTTACGCACCACCGGATCGTATTTTTTGAACAATAATTTGTCCGGTGTCGTTTTCTTGTTTTTGGTCGTGGTGTAGAAATGACCTGTACCAGCGGTAGAAACCAATTTAATTTTGTCACGCATGTGTTTACACTCCGTATGATAACTGCAACGCTCAGACTTTTACGCCTTTTTGACGTAAATCCGCTAACACGGCGTCGATACCTTTCTTGTCGATGATGCGTAAGCCGTGGTTGCTCACACGTAATTTAACCCAACGGTTTTCGCTCGCAACCCAAATGCGGTGTGAATGCAAATTAGGTAAAAAACGACGTTTGGTTTTGTTGTTGGCGTGAGACACGTTGTTACCCGACATCGGGCCTTTGCCAGTGACTTGACAAACTCTTGACATGATACTTGTTCCTTTCAGGAAATATGGAAATCAAGCCAGCCTTTTTATCAAAGTTTTTGAAAAAAAACAAGTCTTTTCTTGCTTTTCGGTCATAAAATTCATCTTGCTGTCATAGGTTTGCCTTATTAATAGCGCATCATTTAATCAAATCAAAAACAGTTTTTAAAACATCACTTGTCTAATACAACGAAACTCACCACAATAAACGCAAGTTGACACGCGAAATAACCCTCACCTTGGACTGTCCGAGCAGGCCAGAGTGTAATAAACTGCAATGCGCTTCATTATCTGAAATACCCCTAATTAGGAGGATATGAATGACTGACCAACAATCGCCATATACTAAATACGCGAATCCACAAGAATTATTTCAAGCATTTTCTAAAGCTGGCAATGAGTTTTTAGAAAGCTTTGCCACTGCTCAAGGGCAAGAAATGCTGAAAGAATTTAACAAAGCGTGGGGCACATGGAGTGAGCAGAGTGCACATGACCCCAAAGCGTGGATGGACATGGTGAACCATTACCAGCAAGAACAAATTAATTTGTGGATGAAAATGCTGGGCGTGTCTAAACCAGAAGAAGCGGATGCAAAATCGGGCGACCGTCGTTTTGCGGCCAAAGAATGGCAAGAAAACCCTGTTTTTGATTACTTAAAACAATCTTATTTAATGGCTTCTAAGTTGCTGGGCGATATGGCCGAGCAAGCACACTTAGATGACGAGAATAAGAAAAAATTACGTTTTTATACCCAATACTTTATCGATGCGATGTCACCAACCAATTTCGCAGCGACGAACCCTGAAGTATTGAAGCAAGCAGTTGATACCCGTGGTCAAAGCTTGATTGATGGCTTAAAAAACCTGTTGCAAGACATGGAAAAAGGCCGCATCAGCATGACAGACGAAGCGGCGTTCCAACTGGGCAAAAACTTAGCGGTAACGCCTGGTGCGGTGGTGTATGAAAATGATTTGATGCAAATCATTCAATACAAACCAACTACTGAAACGGTTTCTGATCGTCCAGTGTTAATCGTGCCGCCTTGCATTAACAAGTTCTATATTCTGGACTTACAAGAGCAAAACTCTTTCGTAAAATACTGTGTTGATCAAGGTAACACGGTATTCATCATCTCTTGGGCAAACCCAGATGCGAAACAAAGCGAGTACGCATGGGATGATTACATCAGCATGGGCGTATTAAAAGCCTTTGATGTAGTGAAAGATATTACTGGCGCGAAAAAAATCAACGCCGTGTCTTGGTGTGTTGGCGGTACAATTTTAGCGACTGCATTAGCTGTTTTACATTCACAACGTAAACAAGCCATTATTGGTTCTGCTACCTTCTTCACCACCATGTTAGATTTCTCTGATCCAGGTGAAATCGGTGTCTTCATCGACGAAGCACAAGTGGCACAACGTGAAACCATGTTAAAACACACTGGCGTATTGTCAGGCCGTGATTTAGCCACTGCGTTCTCGATGTTACGCGCTAATGACTTAATTTGGTCTTATGTAGTGAACAACTACTTAAAAGGCCAAACCCCTGCGCCGTTCGACATCTTATACTGGAACAGCGATCCAACTAACTTGCCTGCGCGCATGTATAGTTTCTATCTGCGTAACATGTATATGGAAAATAACTTGATCAAACCGAACAAGTTAACCTTATGCGATACGCCTATCGACTTAAGCAAAATCAAAACTCCGACTTACTTCTTATCCACCATCGATGATCACATCGCACCGTGGAAAACAACCTTCACCGGTACAGAAGTATTATCAGGTCAAATTGAGTTTGTGTTAGGTGCAAGCGGTCACATCGCGGGTGTTATCAACCCTGCGGCTAAAAACAAACGTAACTACTGGGTAGGCGGTGAGTTAGGCAAAGGCCCTGACCGTTGGTTAGAAACCGCAACGTCTCAACCGGGTAGCTGGTGGACACACTGGAGTGAGTGGCTGAAGAAACAAGGCGGCGATGCAATCCCTGCTCCTGCTGCATTAGGTGCTTCAGATTATCCTGTAGTAGAGCCTGCACCAGGTCGTTATGTAGTGAAACGGATTGACTAATCCTTTGTAGGTCGTATAAGCGTAGCGTCATACGACATATCGGCGGATGACGGCCTACGCCTTATCCGCCCTACAATTCATGCTAATCTGAGCTGATAAAACCTGAACATACCTTTGTCGTGTGTTCAGGTTTTTTTCTTTATAAACATTCGTAGGATGGGCTGAGGCACGAAGCCCATCAGTCGCGTTGCAAATGATGAACAAACATCGCGGTAAACGATGGGCTTCCTTCGTCAGCCCATCCTACGAGCTATCAATTCGTTTAAACTGCATCATAAAACCAGAACATACGCTTCGTCGCGTGTGTAGGTTTTTTTCCTTATAAACAAAAGGCTTAGCATTTATTCA
>QKBZ01000314.1 GCA_003245895.1 Beggiatoa sp. | reverse complement strand
TAATCCAATCTAATTGCTTTACATCAACTGTTTTGTACTTTATTTTCTTCATCGAGAGAACGCCTGTTTTGTCTGTAGTAGGACTGGGGACTTTATCCTATTCGGGCGTTCTCTTTTTTTTGTACTATAGCTGACTACAAACATTTACTGCATACCATAAAACAACTGTTGCACACCATCTGCAAAGTTGACTTGATAATCTTCAAAGCCATCGCCGTTCACATCACCCATCGCCTGAATGCTAAAGCTGCCACTGGCCTCGCCTTGACTCACTAACACATCAAACATGCCTTGATAGCTTTGAGCTTCATAGCTAAAGCTGATGCGACCTGAACTGCTGCGGTCATACTCAGTCACCGCACTCATAAACGCAGTTTCATCCGCAGGCATTGGTAATAACATTTGTTGCCACATTTGGCTGGCTTCAGTAAAGGTGTATAACAAGCTAAAGATGCCGGTATTTTCTACCATACCAATGCTTAATAAATCACTGTTAGCACCTTCGCTGGCAGGTGAAGCGATTAAGCTTGGACGCGCTAAAATCCAACTGCTATCGCTTAACTCAATGCGTAAATTACCATTGCTTAACACGTTGTACTTAGGCAATTGCAAGGCAGCAAGTGCGGCTTGTAATGCGCACGGTGCTTGAATGGCTGGTGGCGCGATTAATTCAACGCCTGCGCTAGTGGTGAAGTATAAGGTATCAGGTGGTTGTAAGCCTGCGCCTTCTGTCGTCGTTGTCGCTTGTAAGCCCAATGGCTGTACTGCATAACGGTCACTGCCTAACATCACACTTAAATAACCATATTCCGCTTGTTGCTCAAACTGCCAGCCAGCGATTTGAATTAACGGAATGCTGTTAACACCTTCTAACACACCGGCTGCCGCCAAGTCTGGACGCTGAGCATAACTCACATTGTCTGCACAGCTTAAAGCAGTTTCTAACTGTGGAATGTTCTCGAAATCTAATACCGGCGTGGTAGGCTCTTCAGTCGTCGGTTCTTCTGTTGGCTCTTCTGTCGTTGGCTCGCCAGTGTTAACACCAGTATTAATCGCCACTTGACCTAAAGTAAATTGTGCGTTGGCTTGGTCAGTGTTATCACCTAAAAACACTAAGTTAGGCGATTCATAGGGATTAAATGGCAACGGCGGATCGCTGGCATCAGGATCAAATTGATAATTGCGCACAGCACCAGTTAACACAGTTGTTTCACCAGCCATCAAGGTGTAAGTGTCGCCTTGAATTTGTAAGCTGTAACTGGTGCTTTGACTGATGTCAAACGCCGCTGTTTCCGCTTCAGTAAAGGTCGCTGATTGTGCGAAAATGCGCCCGCCGTCTTCTGCTTTAAACCCTAACTCAATGCCTGCACCATCGCTGGCTAATACTAAGATGCTAAAACCGGCACGATTTGGGTTACTGGCTTCGCTGGTCACAGCAACCGTGAAATCAAAGCTAAAGCCCTCAGTACGGTCTAATTGTGGAAAAGCGGATTGTAATAAACCGATTTGGATAGACGGGAAAATTGAGGTTAAACCGTAATTAGCGTAGCCTGAATAGCCGCTATTGCCGGTTCCTAAATCTGTATTCAGTGAAGTCGTACCTACGCCACTGGCTTTAGGCACGGGATTGCTTAAACTGGGTAACGGTACTTCGCCATAGCCAAGCCATTGCACGCCATCTGCGCCTAAGCCGTAGGTTAACGGCGGGCTATTAAAGCCTGTGCTGCCGTCATATAACACGGTGGTTGCAGCGTTGACTGCAAGCGGTAATGTCAGCAGTGGTAAGGCTGCGAGCAAACGGGATTGATTCATTATTCAGACCTCTAAATGAAAGCGGGAGAAAACCATCGTAATGGTTTTGTATAGTGTTTATAAAGTAGCATTTATGCAATAGCACTGCCATGCCTGTTAACAATATAACAGCATGAATATACTAAAAATTATCGTTTTTACCAGATAGGACTTTTGCCCATGCCTAGCATTTTAATTGAAGTGAGAAAACAGTATTCAACCGAGCAGGAAGTTGCTTTAATCGAAGCTATGCACACCGCGTTAATGGAGGCATTCGACATCAAGTCCACGGCGAAAAACGTCCGCCTCGTGGTACATGAGCCACACCGTTTCGCTTGCCCGCCGCATTTGGACAAACCAGAGTGTTATACCTTCATTCGCATCGATGCTATGCCTGGTCGTTCTTTAGACGCAAAACGTGCGTTATACCGGAATATCGTGCAACAGTTAGATAGAAACGTTTGGCGTACCTAAGGATCATTCGCAAATCGTATTGCATGAAAGTGTGGCGGAGAATTGGGGGATTCGTGGTGGACAGGCGGCGTGTGATATTGGGGTGAGTCCGGTGAAGCAGCAAGCGTAAGCAAGCGTTGTAGGATGGGCTGACGAAGGACAGCCCCTCTGTCGCGGTGAACGATGGGCTTCGTGCCTCAGCCCATCCTACAAGTTAGGCATTCCCATCGTGAGACGATGGGAACGAGGTAAAACTGATTACTGATCCAACGCTTCCCACCGCTCATAAGCCACCGACAACTCCGCCTCCAACTTCTGCAATTTCGCTAAAGTTGCATTCATCGCATCATTGTCTTGCTTATAAAACGCTGGATCGCTGACGTGTTCTTGCAATTCACCTAATGCGGTTTCTAATTGCTCAATTTTCTGCGGCAGTTCATTTAATTCGCGTTGCTCTTTATAACTTAGCTTGCGTTTAGCCGGTGCAGCAGCACTCGTGGTGCTGGCTTGTGCTTTCTCTGCCTTCTTCTCCGCAGGCTTTGCGACTGCCGCTGTTTCCGCAGGGCGTTGCCGTACCCAGTCGGAGTAACCGCCGACGTATTCAGACACTTTGCCGTCGCCTTCAAATACAAAGCTGGCTGTTACCACATTATCTAAGAAGCGACGGTCATGGCTGACTAACAATAAAGTGCCGGAAAATTCAGCTAACACTTCTTCTAATAATTCTAAAGACTCCACGTCTAAATCATTGGTCGGTTCGTCCATCACCAACACATTAGCCGGTTTGGTAAACAAGCGGGCTAATAGCAAACGGTTACGCTCGCCACCGGACAGGGTTTTGATCGGCGAACGGGCGCGGGCAGGGGCAAATAAGAAATCGCCTAAATACGACATGACGTGTTTACGTTGTCCGCCAATGTCGATGAAATCTTGGCCTTGGCCTACCGCATCGAATACGCTTTCCTCTAAATTCAACTCATCGCGCAATTGATCAAAATAGGCAATGCTGAGTTGTGTGCCGTGTTTCACCGTGCCGCTGTCAGGCTCTAAGGTTTTTAATAACATCTTTAATAAGGTGGTTTTACCCACCCCATTCGGGCCAATTAACCCAATACGGTCGCCGCGCATGATGACGGTGGAGAAATCTTCGATTAAGGTTTTATCCTGATAGCCTTTTTTGACATGCTCGGCCTCAACCACCAATTTGCCGGACAACTGTGCGCCGTCGATTTTCAGCTTCATGTTGCCCATTTGCTCGCGGCGTTTGCTGCGTTCTACGCGCAATTCTTTTAAGCGACGTACCCGCCCTTCATTGCGCGTGCGCCGCGCTTTAATGCCTTGGCGAATCCAAACTTCTTCTTGTGCTAAGAACTTGTCGAATTTCGCTGCTTGTGAGGCTTCAGCGTCTAACTGTTCTTGTTTGCGCACTAAATAAGTGTCGTAATCACCAGGGTAACTGGTTAACTGACCGCGATCTAATTCTAAAATACGGGTTGCCACGCGCTGCATAAAACTACGGTCGTGACTGACGAATAATAACGCGCCGTTAAAACTGACTAACATTTCCTCTAACCATTGAATCGCCTCAATGTCTAAATGGTTAGTCGGCTCGTCTAATAACAACACATCGGGATCGGTGACTAAAATTTGTGCTAAAGCCACGCGCCGCTTCCAACCGCCGGATAATTCTGCTACTTTTTGTTCGGCAGGCAATTCCAAACGCGACAATACCGTTTCCACTTTTTGCTCTAACAACCAGCCATCGCTTGCTTCTAACTGCTGTTGCACTTTGGCAAGGCGGTTAAGTGCCTCCGCATCTTCTGCATCCATATGATGGGCAAGGGTATAATATTCTTCGATTAATTCGCCGATTTTCCCTAAACCCGCAGCAACGGCATGGAATACCGTGTGATGCGGCTCAAATAGCGGTTCTTGCGCTAAGCGTGCGATGCGACAGCCTTGCTGGTATTCAACTTTACCTTGATCAGGTGCCAATTCTCGGCTAATGATCTTCAGCAAGGTGGACTTACCTTCACCGTTGCGACCAATTAAACACACGCGCTCGCCTTTTTCTAAGCGCAGTTGTGCGGCAGTCAGCAAGTTGACATGACCAAAGGCAATGCTGATATTTTCCAGCGTAATCAATGACATAATTTTAAATTTAACACAAAGATAAGAAATACATTAGACAAATTGACATTTTATGTCAAAATTATTCAAATCACCCTTGATGATTTGTAGTATCGCCATTATAAACGAAACACAATACACAGCTTAATGCACACTAAGCACTTGTATGCTTTAAGAACTGTTAGCCGTTTTTTCTTGCACTGTGTACCGTAAGCGTTATGACGCGCAGTTTAATTTGATTGTCACATGCTAACCCTTTTCTTGGAGGTTGTTTTACATGAGTCGTGAACCTTTAAAAACAAATGTTGCTTTTTTTGATGATGCACAAGCAGCACCGTTATCCAGCTTAGAAACCAAC
>QKBZ01000023.1 GCA_003245895.1 Beggiatoa sp. | reverse complement strand
CGTTCCCAAATGCCATTTGGGAATGCAGTCGTGACGTGCTACGTCACGAGTGAGTTAAACAGCGGATTATCTTATGATTTAGGTATTTAAAATGACTCAACCACTCGAACAGATATTGTTAGAAGCCTCTAAATTACCGGAATTACAGCAAAATAAGCATAAAAAAAGCCTACGCGGTTGCTTAAAACATTACGCTAAACCTGATTTGATGAAACAAGAACAAGATGCTTGGCAAGCGGCAATGTGTGATAAACATCGCTCGTGACGTAGCACGTCACGACTGCATTCCCAAATGGCATTTGGGAACGAGGGACGAGAGAAAAAAACCTCACCCCGCCAACTCCTGCGCCAACAACTCCGCCTGCTGCAACACCGTCTCCACCGCCAACAACTCCATATCTGGCGGATAACCAAACTGACGCAACGTCCGCTTCACCACTACCTTCAACTTCGCCCGCACACTCTCCTTCACCATCCAATCAATCGACGCACTCCCCCGCACCCGCTCAAACAACACCACCGCCAACGCCCGCAACGTATCCTGCTGCATCAACGCCTGCGCACTCTCATTACTCGCCACCGCCGTATAAAACGCATACTCATACTCCGTCAACTGCAACCCCGCCGCCACCTGATCCGAACGCACAATCTCACGACTCAAACTAATCAACTCATCAATCACCTGCGCCGCCGTCAACACCTGCGCCTGATAACGCCGAATCGCATCCTCTAACAACTCCAACAAACGCCGACTCTCCACCAAATTATGCTTCGCCCGCGACTTCAACTCATCATTCAACAAACGCCGCAACAACTCCAAGGCCACATTCTTATGCTCATACTCCCGCAACTCCTGCAAAAACTCCTCGGACAAAATCGAAATATCCGGCTTTTTAATCCCCGCCGCATCAAACACATCCACCACCTGCTCCGACACCAACGCCTGATCCACCACCTGCCGGATCATGGTCTCAATCTCGTCCCCACTGCGCCCCGCCGACTCCGGCGTAAACTTCACTAAACGCGCTTTCACCGCCTGAAAAAAGCCCACCTGATCCCGCACCGCCAACGCCTGCGCATGCGGAACGGCAATGGCAAACGCCTGAGACAACACCGTCACCGCATCAATAAAGCGCTTTTTGCCCGACTCCAAGCCTAAAACATGCTCCTCAGCCGCCAAAATCAAGCGCAACTTGCCTGCGGTATCCGCCACAAAAAACGCCTGATACTCAAAGCCATAAAACATCGCCGCCACCACCTCCAACTTCTCCAGCAGCAACTGCACCGCCTGCGCCTGCGCCAACATCGGATCACCCTTGCCGCCCGCATCGGTATAAAACGCCAACGCCTGCTTCAAATCCGCCGCAATGCCCAAATAATCCACCACCAAACCCGCAGGTTTATCGCCATACACCCGATTTACCCGCGCAATCGCTTGCATTAAATTATGCCCTTGCATCGGCTTATCGATGTACAAAGTATGCAGACACGGCGCATCAAAACCCGTTAACCACATATCGCGCACAATCACCAATTGCAAAGCATCGGCGGGGTCTTTCATCCGATCCGCCAACCGCTTGCGCTGCTGCTTGCTGGTATGATGCCGCGCCATCGCCACCCCATCCGACGAAGCCGCCGTCATCACCACTTTCAATATGCCTTGATTCACATCATCGGCGTGCCAGTGCGGCCTCAAGGCCACCAAGGCATCATACAAAGCCACCGCAATACGCCGCGACATGGTGACGATCATCGCCTTACCGGCAAACACCGCTTGCCGCTGCTCAAAATGCGCCACAATATCCCGCGCCACCGTGTCAATCCGCGAACTCGCGCCCACCAGCGCCTCGACCTTCGTCCACTTGGCTTTTGCTTTATCCGTCCCGCTTAAATCCTCGCGCTCCAACTCATCATCTAAATCATCAATTAACTGCTTGCCTTCCTCACTTAAGGCCACTTTTGCCAAGCGACTCTCATAAAAAATCCGCACCGTCGCGCCATCGTCCACCGCTTGCGCAATGTCGTAAATATCAACGTAATTGCCAAACACGGCGGGCGTATTGACATCGGTTTTTTCAATCGGCGTGCCGGTAAAACCTAAATAGGTCGCATTGGGCAAAGCATCGCGCAAATACTTTGCAAAGCCATACACCAATTTTTTACCCATCACTGCACCTTGCGCGTCTTTCTCGTCCACCAGTTTGGCGGCAAAACCGTATTGTGTGCGGTGCGCTTCATCGGCAATCACCACCACATTGCGCCGATCCGTCAACTGCTGATACACATTGCCCTCGCTGGGCTGAAACTTCTGCATCGTGGTGAAAATCACCCCACCCGACGGCACGGCTAATAAACTCGCCAATTGCTGCCGATCCGCCGCTTGCTGCGGGGCTTGTCGCAATAACTGCTTACAGGCGGCGAAGGTATCAAACAGTTGATCATCTAAATCATTGCGATCCGTAATCACCACCACAGTCGGATTTTGCAAGGCTAAAACAATTTTGCCGGTATAAAACACCATTGATAAGGATTTGCCACTGCCTTGGGTATGCCACACCACGCCCGCCTTGCCGTCACCCAGTGGCTGACTGTCAACACTCGGCACGCCATAAGCCGCTGGCGTTTCCGCGACAACGGTTGCCGCTGCCCGCAACGTCGAGACTACCGCCGCATTCACCGCATAATATTGATGATAAGCCGCTAACTTTTTCACCGTGTGCAAACTGGTTAAACCGCTGGCGGGGTCTTCTTTTTTCGACTGCTCAAACACAATGAAATGGCGCACAAAATCCAACAAGGTCGCCGGTTGACACAAACCCTTGATCACCGTTTCTAACTCAAGGCTGAAACCGTCCCCCTGCTCTGGCAATTTCCAACGCATAAACCGCGAAAAACTCGCCGACAACGAACCTACGCGGGCTTCTAAGCCATCGGAAATCACCAGCAAGGCATTGTAAGTAAACAGATTAGGAATCACCGCTTTATAGGTTTGCAACTGTTGATAAGCCGCTTTTAACGTCGCGTTTTCATCGCTGGCGTTTTTCAACTCAAACACCACCAACGGCAAGCCATTGATAAACAACACCACGTCTAGGCGTTTATGTTGCTGCTGTTCAATCACGGTGAATTGCTGAGTGACGAGAAACTGATTGTTCTCCGGCTGGTTAAAATCGATTAACCACACCAAATCCCCCCGCGCCTGTCCTTGATGCTGATAACTGACAGGGATGCCCTCGGTTAGCAAACGGTGAAACGCTTCGTTATTGCTGATCAGATCGGCAGTGCTAAGGCGTTGAATGGTCTTAATCGCCTCCTCGCGTGCCTCATGCGGAATACTGGGATTTAGCCGCGTCACCGCTGCTTGCAACGGCTTGAGCAATAACACATCCTCCAAGCGTTCCCGCGCCAAGTCGCTGCCATCGGCTGCCGTTGGGGGAACAAACTGATAGCCGTGTGCCTGCAATTGCTCAATGGCTAATTGTTCGATATTGGACTCTGACAGCGTAGACATGGGGAATATTCCTGTTTGAGGGCGGTTTGTATTCCATTTTAGCGTGTTGGGGGGATAAGGTGCTAGCGGTCAAGTGTTGTAGGTCGGATAAGGCGACAGCCGTCATCCGACATAACACAGTTGAAGCTTGAACCAAGCCACTTGCGGCGGATGACGGCTTACGCCTTATCCGCCCTACAAGACTTACAAAAAACAAAAAGCTGGTTGGCAAACCAAATAAATCTCGCTATGATTAAAACCTATCACTCAGACATTTCCCGTAGTCTATACTGAATCATGAATAGCATTTCGCCTACAATCAGTTTTCCTGCTGCTGTCCATTCTGGACAGGCGTTGTGCTGCCTGCCTGTTTCTGGCTTAAGCCTGCTCCTGCACGCGTTACGATTATTATTGCTGCCCCGTGGGGGCAAATAATTTTAATCATGCCCCGGCGGGGGCTGAACGCAACACGCAACAACTCATTTCCTTAAGCTATCCGTCTGTATAGGGCACACCCTTCCTTGCTCTATAATAGCCAGTCAATTTTTTGGAGCATCATCATGACTGACAAACTTTTTATCTTTGACACCACTTTGCGCGATGGGGAACAAAGCCCCGGCGCCTCGATGACTAAAGACGAGAAAATTCGTATTGCACGCGCCTTAGAAAAATTGCGCGTTGATGTCATCGAAGCCGGTTTCCCTGCCGCCAGTGTGGGTGACTTTGAAGCAGTGCAAGCTGTCGCCAATGTGATTAACGATTGCTCGGTGTGTGGTTTATCCCGTGCCTTGGATAATGATATTGATCGCGCTGCTGAAGCGTTAAAAAGTGCAGTTTCGCCACGGATTCATACCTTTATCGCAACCTCTCCTATCCATATGGAAATGAAGTTGCGCATGCAGCCAGAGGCAGTGATTGAACAAGCGGTGCGTGCCGTGAAACGGGCGCGTAATTACACCGATAATGTTGAGTTTTCTGCTGAAGATGCAGGCCGTTCAGAAATCGATTTTTTGTGCCGTATCATCGAAGCGGTGATCAATGCAGGCGCAACCACTATCAATATTCCTGATACCGTCGGCTATAAAGTGCCAGAGCGCTTTGGTCGTATGATTGGTCAATTGATCGAGCGCGTTCCCAACGCTGATAAAGCCATTTTCTCGGTGCATTGCCACAATGACTTAGGGCTTGCAGTGGCTAACTCTTTGTCTGCGGTGTTAAATGGTGCGCGTCAAATTGAGTGTACTATCAATGGTTTGGGCGAGCGTGCGGGTAATGCAGCCTTAGAAGAAGTGGTGATGGCGACCAAAACCCGCCCTGATATATTCACTTGTGAAACCGGCATTGATACCACGCAAATCATGAATTGCTCGCGTTTGGTGTCCAATATCACCGGCTTCCCTGTGCAACCGAATAAAGCCATTGTGGGTGCTAATGCGTTTGCTCATGAATCGGGTATTCACCAAGATGGCGTGTTAAAACACCGTCAAACTTACGAGATCATGCGAGCAGAAGACGTTGGCTGGTCAAATAACCGTATGGTGTTGGGCAAACACTCTGGTCGTAATGCCTTCCGTGCGCACTTGAAACAATTGAATATCGAGTTGAGCACAGAGGAAGAGTTGAACACTGCGTTTGCTCGCTTCAAAGAATTGGCGGATAAAAAGCACGAAATTTACGATGAAGATTTGCAAGCTTTAGTCACTGACACGCTTGCTTCAGAGCGTGAAGTGTATAAATTGCTTTACTTGCGCGTGTTGTCTGAAACTGGCGAATTGCCTACCGCACAAATTACCTTGTTTATGAATGGCGAGGAAAAAACGGTGTCGGCAAAAGGTAGCGGCCCTGTTGATGCTATCTTCAAAGCGATTGAAGCCTTGGTTAACAGTAATACCAATTTGTTAGTGTACTCAGTGAGCAACGTGACCAATGGCACGGATGCACAAGGCGAGGTCGGCGTGCGCTTAGAAAAAGAAGGGCGCATTGTGAATGGTCAAGGTTCTGATACGGACATTTTAGTCGCTTCGGCAAAAGCGTATCTCAGTGCCTTGAATAAAATCTTGTCACCGTTTAATCGGCAACATCCGCAACAGCACTCATCTATCTGTGAGGACACACCGTAACTGTTGCCAAGCATGATGCCTGCTTCTCCTCAGCGTCTGGCGCAATACTTGGATGTCATGGGCATCCAGCGTTGGGTCAGACGTAGTTTACCGCCTACTCCAGCAGAGACCGTTGAAGAAACGGTTGTTGCTGAATCGGTTTCTGCACCAGTTGCAGAAACCGCCCCGCCTGTGGCAACGGAAGTCGTCACGCCTGACACTGATGCTCCTCCTTTTGAAACCGATGCAGATAGCCCACCGTCGTGGTTATCTGAAGCCCCGCCGCCTGAATTTGAGCACGTTCCAGAAGATGATGCTTATTACAGCACCGCTGCGTTTAATACTGCACCTGCACATACAGCAACAACGGTATTAGAAGCCGAAGTTCCGCCTGAAATTACCCCAGAACCGGAGCCATTAGCCCCTGCTTTAACGCAAGTAGTGGCGCAAATGGACTGGTCAGCCTTGACGCAACAGGCACAAGATTGCACTGCTTGTTCATTGCAGCAAACGCGGCAACGGGTGTTATTCGGCGAGGGAGATATGGCTGCACGCTGGTTATTTATCGGTGATGCACCGGACGCAGATGAAGATACACGCGGCTGTTTCTTTCCTGAATTACCGCTCAGTGGTTTGTTTAATGAAATTTTGCGTGCCTTGCAATTAGATCGTCAGCAGGTTTATTTCACCAATATTGTGAAGTGTTATCCACCCAAAGGCCGTGAAGCGAATACCACAGAACAGCAAATTTGCTCGGCGTATTTAGCGCGGCAAATTGAGTTGCTACAGCCTAGCGTGATTGTGACTTTAGGCAGTGTTGCGACTCAGCAGTTATTGCATAGCACGAAAAGCATTAGCGAGTTACGAGGGCAAGCGCAATATTATGGGGAAACACGTATTCCGGTGATCCCAACTTTTCATCCTAAGTATTTAGTGCATCGACCGATTGAAAAACGCAAGGTTTGGCAGGATTTGCAAAGGGCTTGGCAGTGTTGCCAGTCTAGCTGATGTAGGGCGGATAAGGCGTTAGCCGTCATCCGCCGTTTAATGTCGCATGACGCTTCGCTTATGCGACCTACAACCAATTCTAATTTGCTCGTTCCCACGCGCTTTGCGTGGGAATGCAGTCACGACGCGCTGCGTCGCGGGTTTGTTCCAAGATCACGCTAAATCCGTCGTTTAGTTCACTCGTGACGCAGGCGCGTCAAGACTTGCTCCCACGCAAAGCGCGTGGGAGCGAGAAAACAATTTTAATATTAATGATAGCTTATTAAAAATAAGAAAATGCAATAAATTCATTATATTAAAATAAAAAACTTAGTTTACAATAATGATTAAACCTATTTATAATACAAAGTCATTATCAAAACTCGCTATAAGCTGAATTAAATACTGCCGTTATCTAGCATTCTAACTGTAGAAAAAGCGCAAAAACTAAACAGTTAGCGCACATAAGTAACGCTATGTGTGGCCTTAATGCTGGCTTACGCATTAGGCTTAATTCACCTTGTAGTTAAAGAAACCACTTTATAGAGGATGTGACCTGCCATGCGCAAACCTTTATTAACGACGGCTGTTGTCGTACCTTTTTTACTGTTAACAACCACTGGTTTTAAATTTAATAGCGGACAAAAAGCAGCTCCAGCAGCAGATTGTAAAGCTGTTCATTGGGGTTATGAAGGCGAGCATGCGCCAGAACACTGGCAAAATTTATGTAAAGGCTTTGCAGCCTGTGGTGGTGAAGCGCAATCACCTATTGATATTGCAGGGGCTAAAGCAAGTGCAGAAAGCGAATTAGTGCCTATCCAGTTTGATTACCATTCTATTCCTGTACATATTGTGAATAATGGGCACACGGTGCAATTTCAGGCAGAGAAAGGCAATCAAATCACGATTAATGATGAGCAATATCAATTATTGCAATTCCATTTTCATGCTTTGAGTGAACACACCGTAGAAGGTGAGCATTACCCATTAGAATTGCATTTTGTACATAAAAATGCGAAAGGGAAATTTGCTGTTGTGGGTGTTTTTTATGAAGAAGGTGCAGAAAACGCGCTTTTTGCTGAACACTTAGCCAATTTTCCAGAAGAAAACGGCAAACATCAGCACGAAGATACTGTTGATTTGAATCGTTTATTGCCTGAAAATCACAGCTATTACCACTATTCAGGTTCTTTCACTTCACCGCCTTGCTCTGAAATCGTGAGCTGGTACGTGATGAAAGATGCTGTGACAGCAACTAAAGAACAAATTGATACTTTATCAGAACTGTTAGGGCAAAATAATCGCCCTACTATGCCTTTAAATGAGCGAGAAATTAGCATCTACGCCGCAGAATAAAAGGCTGTGAGCGTAAGTGCATCGACTTACGCTCACTTCATAAACTTAGCGTTGTTTTAAAACCACTAAGGTCATATCATCAATCGGCTTTTGATGTTTGGTAAAACGGTACACTTCTTCAAATACGGTCTTGCGTAATTCTTTAGCAGACAAATGCCAGTTTTTCTCTAACACTTTAATTAAACGCTCTAAACCAAATAATTTTTGATTGTCATTGCGTGCTTCAGTAATGCCATCGGTGTATAACACAATTCCATCTCCAGAGGCTAATGAGCATTGAGCCGTTGACAATAAATGTCCAATATCGGTTTCTAAGCCCAATAGAAAACCTAAGTCAATTGTATCAATGCGCGTTACTTTGCCTTGCTGTACCCACAATACTTCCTCATGCTGTCCACAAATCTGCACTTCACCTTGATGATAATCCAAGATACTTAAGGTTAGATTTTTATCTAATTCCATGCGTTGCAAGTTGTTATAAATCGTTTTATTAATCACCTGCAAATACAGTTTTAAATCGTGGATATTCTGCGCCACTAAACTTTGCATTACGGTTTGCACCATGATCATTAACACGCCACTTTCTAAGCCGTGCCCCGTCACATCGCCTATGGCAATTTTAATATGATCATCGTGTTGCAACACTTCATAATAATCGCCGCCTACTTCGTCAGCAGGCACCATAAAACCATTAATATCAAGCTGTTTGATGGATTTATATTCGCGTTTATCGGGCAATACCATTGCTTGCAATTGCCGCGCAACGGCTAGTTCTGATCCCATGCGCTGATTTTCAGCCGTCAGTTTTTTATTCAGCTTGGTAATTTTCTTATTGGCTTTATCAAGCTGAGTGCCGACAGCATTTAATAAATCTAATACCATACCCATGCCAAAATATTGGCCATCACGCAAGATAATAAAATCTTCTGATACCGGCGTTTCAATATTAGAAATAATATAATCGCTCGCAGTTTCTAAACTATCTTTGCAATCAACCATTAATGGATTTTCATTCACAAAGCCTTTTACTGATTGACGACCATATAAATCACGCCCATACAGCTTTAAAAACACCTCCATTAATTGATGACGGCTAATAATGCCAATGGGTTTATTATCAACAACAACGGGTATGGATAAAAGGTGTTGATAATCTGTGGAGAGAAACAACTCGCCTACTTGGTTTACGGTATGTTCGGGGGTAATTGCGCTGATGTTATGCACAAGACTGGCAATACTAATTGTATTCATAAAAAATGTCAGACAATTTAAAACGTGAGTTGCATTGAGTAAAACGGTAAAATATTAATTAGGAGTTACGCAGTTGCAAATTATCCTATGCTATTGTGATGAATCCAAGACGCTTTGATGAATACGATTACATTAATTTTCTGGTTGCAGCCCAAAAAAGTTGTAGCTGTTTAGAAGCCAGTAAAGTTTGTAATGGTCTAATAATCTTGAAGAGAAATATAGCCAACAAAAGTTGGTCATTTAGGAGAAATTAGATGAATCAGACAAATCGCAAACCTCGTCAGACATACACAGCAGAGCAGAAGCTGGAATATGCCAAGTTGATGGTGG
>QKBZ01000426.1 GCA_003245895.1 Beggiatoa sp. | reverse complement strand
AAGAAGTCAATAAATAATATTTAGTATTTAAGTATTTCTATTAAAATCGCAACAATTTTGCAAATATCACTCATATAATAAACTTGATTATCAATATAAGCAGTATTTTCTTGCAACTTAATAAATTTCCACTCGTCACCTGTAGTGACAGCACCATATAAATCGGCTATATCACGATTTTCTTTTTGGTTATAAATTTGTGCAGCATACATTTCTGCAATGCATTGACCTAAGCCAGAAATGATATTTTCGTTTTTGGCCTCGACAATAGTGATAACAGGAACATCCAAATAAAATTGTTCTGGCGAAGCACTAATAATATAGTCACAAAATCCATTTAAACCTTTTTCTTTATCTACATTAAAGTCAATACCAGAAAATAAACTGATTTTATTAGCAAGCGTTTCTTTTATTTCCAATAAAATATTGATAATAATCAGTTCAGATCGCGCTTTCTCAGTATTGATAGCCAGTGCTAAAGGTACATTGCGTTTTAAGGTGCTTGTCAGATACTCACTGATTTCAACTGTTTGAATATCAGGAAATAAATTGCAATTTTCAATAATGTTAATATTGAAATCGGTTTTAACTTTTTTTAAGGTAAAGTCGCTGTAAGCCATTATTCATCTTCCTATTTTGCATATTTTTTAGGTGTTCAAACTCAATCCACAGGCCGATAATCCACCTCATTCACCCTAATCCCCGTATTCTCCGCAATAAAACTTGCCATATCTGCCTGCCAACTGCCGGTTTCATTCCCGTAATGGCTAATGCCTGCTACCTTATGTTCAGGCTTTAATTTTTCGGATTCACGGGTGACATGTTCGCGTAAATACTGCGTTTGATATAAAGACGGTGCGTAAGGGTTATCCACATGCCAAACGTGGCAGCGGCCGCCGTGACTCCATTCGGCGATGATTAAATTTTTAATGCGGAACAATAACACCGACTGTCGGCCTTTAATGCCTCGACCGCCTAATGTGCCATAAGCATCTTGCACGCTACGCGCTAAGGCCGGTTTTTTCGCCAAAAAGCTTTGCGTCGATTTGCCCAAAGCCAGCCACGCTTCATCAATATATTGTCGCTCATAATATGCCCACCAAAATGCCCGCCGATAACGCCATTGGCTGTCTAATGCGCATTGATCTAACAAGTTAAAAAAGGTTTCTAAAGTTGCGCCGACCATCCAGCGGTAAAACACTTTTAAGGCATTTTTTTGAATGCCTTGCCACGCGCCAGCACTGACCCGTGGATCGCCTAAGTGTTGCAGTAAAAAGACATGGATGTTTTCTCGAATCGCTTGTGGTGGGTTGTCTTGCAACCATGGTAATAATAAAGCGTGTCCTAATTCTCGGCGCTGTTGTGGATAACGTAAACGGCCTTGCTCGCTGCTCCATGTCAGCATTAATTTCAGCAAATATTCGCCATAATCAACAGGTTCTGGCGCATCTGCTTCCACTTCGCCAAACCAAGTTTGCAAAGTCACACGGTGGTCAGTGTAATGCCATTTCAAGGCTTGCCATGCCGCTTGGCGTAGTTGTCCTGCTGCAATCGCTTGTTGTAAACGCTCGCCTAACTGCTGCAAAGCATTTAAATACACAGTCGGTGCTAACCCTGTTAATGCCAATTCTCCTGTTAAACCGGCATCACTTAGCACGGTCACGGGATCATATTGCAAGCATAAATCGACTAAATTTTGTACGGTGTCCGTGCTGGGGGTAAACAGTTGATAAACCTGCTGACTGCGTTGCCAACGGGCAAGCGTGTGTTCAGGTGGCAAGCTTGCCAGTTGTTGTCGTAAAAAAGCGGCAACCGCTTCCATTTGTTCGGTTTCTGCATTGAAATCGCGTAAATAAACCCGAATCACGCGCCGCAGCAAACGCGGATTTTCTTCAATCACTGACCATAGCTTATGTAAAAAAGCTGGATTTTGCGCCAATGGCTCGCGCCCATACCACAACACCCACGGCGCTCGTCGCCAGTCACGCGGCGTGATAGTGTCCCATTTTTTCTTATTCAGCGCGTTTTTAAATTTGCGTTGTAAACCTTGCAAATCTTGCGTGTTAGGAATTAAAGCTTGTTGTGATACTTGTAAATCTGCCAAGGCTTCTGCCGTGTTCACAAGGCGTGGTTGTTCGTTGAATTCTTGGCTACGGGTCGCTAACAAGCGCGACAAATCGCGCAGTTCAAAGAGTTGCTGTTTAATGCTCATGTGCGGTTGCAGCGATATGTTAAATTAAACCATTTCATAGCGATACGAGGTGTTAAATGCAGGCATTATGGTTAGAAAACGGTCAGTTAAGCTATCGCTCTGTCGTCGAATCACCCACTTGCCAAGCGGATGAAGCCTTGATTCGCGTGTTACTTGCGGGTATTTGTGCAACCGATTTACAACTGACACAAGGCTATTATCCCTTTACTGGTATTTTAGGTCACGAGTTTGTCGGCGAAGTGGTACACGCACCGAGCAAACCGGCGTTAGTCGGACAGCGTGTGGTGGGTGAAATTAACATCAGTTGCGGCGACTGCGTTCACTGTCTTGCTTTGCGCCCAACCCATTGCAGCAATCGGCGCGTGTTAGGCATTAAACAGCATCATGGCGCGTTTGCTGACTATTTGCGTTTGCCGTTAAGCAATTTATACCTTGTGCCGGATAATGTCAGCAACGAGCAAGCCGTGTTCACAGAACCCTTAGCCGCCGCGTTAGAAATTCAACAGCAATATGCAATTAAGCCAACGGATACAGTGTTATTAATCGGCGCGGGGCGTTTAGGCCAGTTAATCGCACAAACTTTAGCCTTAACAGGTTGCCAACTGCAAGTGGTGGCGCGTTATCCTAAACAGCAAGCACTGCTAGAACAGCAAACAATTCAATGGATTGCAGAAACAGATATACAAGCACAACACTATGATTTAGTGGTTGAGGCAACAGGCTCGGCTTCAGGCTTTCAAGCAGCAGTTAATGCTGTGCGTCCGCAAGGTACGATTATTTTAAAAAGCACTTACAAAGGTGATATTCAAGCTAATTTGTCGCAATTAGTAGTTAATGAAATTCAGTTATTAGGCTCTCGCTGCGGCGCGTTTGCGCCTGCACTGCGTCTATTAGCACAGCAAAAGTTGCATCCTGAGCTATTGATTGATGAGCGGTATAGTTTGGCACAAGGGCTTGAGGCTTTTGCAAGTACACAGCAGAAGGGTGTTATGAAAGTGTTATTAGAGCCTTGAGTTTATGAACGATTGTAGGTCGCATAAGCGAAGCGTCATGCGACATCTTGGCGGATGACGCTTCGCTTATCCGCCCTACGAATTATTCAGCATTTTGTAAACGCTGCTGCGCTTCTTCAATTAATTCTGGAGGTGGTGAGGACATGATAAACCGCAAGTCGATGCGTCGGTTATTACGCCGATTAGACTCGCTATCATTTGGCGCCACAGGGCGACGAGCTTCATAAGCACTGACGCTGAGCAAGGCTTGCTGCTGCTGGTTTTGTAGTTGATCTAAGATAGAAGCTTCTGTGATCAGCGTTTGATAGGTGTTAAAGGCGCGGGCACTGGCTAACGCCCAGTTATCGGCATATTCAGGGGTGCGGATGGGGCGATCATCGGTGTGACCTTCAATAAATACTGCTTCTAAACGCGCTTGTGGCGGTAGTTCGCCGCATTCTCCGGCAAAATCTGCTGTCCATAGGCTATAACACGGCAAAATTGTCGCGAGCACTAAAGCTAAATCTTTTAACGCCGCATGACCTTCGGTACTGAACTGCGCTTCACCCGAAGCGAATAACAAAGCCTCTGGCAAACGCAAAATACCATTTTTCTCATCGACAAATACGCGCACACCGCGCACGGCTAAATCTTGTTGAATATCTTCTAACAAGGCTTGGCGTACTGCATTGTTATTGGTTAACTGTTCGATGACGTTTTCTAAACGCTCTTTTTCTTGCCGCAAACGCAATTGCTGTTCAATATGCGAATCTGTTTCCTGCATTAAGCGGAATTGCTCTAACTTAAGCTGCTCAGTTTCGGTTTTTAAACGGACTTGCTCTTGTCGCTGCTGCTGCGTTTCAGTGCGTAATTCTTCTGTGGTTTCTTGGGTGACGTTTTCTGCTTGCCGATAATTCAGCGCAAACGCCATTAAAATAATGATAAAAATGAATAATAAGCCGACCATTAAATCACTTAAGGAGGCTAAATAACTCTCTTCACCTGCGGCATGTGGCGGACTGGGGTACTGCGGATCAGACATGGTTTACAGTTCTAAGCCTTCGTGATTGCCGTCATATAGCAAACTTTCTAACCTGCGCAAATGATGTGGATCAATATCGATAAATTCTAAGCCAACCTCATAACGGGCAGGGCTGTCGTCGGCTAAGAGGTTTACCCACACCACTTTGACCGTGCAACTCATGCTGGTGTTATCGGCAAAAAATAATTCGATTTCTAAGCGTTCATCTAATGTTAAGGTTTCATCGCTATAAACGCGAACCCCACCTAAACCAATATCAAGCAATTGCTGTGGCTGACGGCCTGCTCGCAGTCGTGCTGGACGGCAGTATACCGGCATAGTAACACGCGGATAGCGACGACGTTCGTCAACACTCGAATCTTGGCTCGACACGGCTGCATACTCCTTAACAGTAACTAACAGATAGCGTGGTTGATAGCGGAATTATTCACCCATTGCATGCGTGGCATAAAGATGATTTGTCCAAGGAAACTTTAACTCTAAATACTGTTTTTGAGTGTGAATTCAATGGAACCTTAAGCGCATACATGATAGTAGACAGGCATTTTTAATGCCTATCACAACACTCTTTACTTAATTGACGTAATTTACGCAAAACTAAGCCGGTTGAATTGGGTGCTAGATGCAGGGATGAGGGAATAGAGGATATTGTATTGGGGCAGACTTAACAGGACGGTCAAACATTGACCGTCCTTGATAAGACCACGTGCTTTCATAAGCGTTAAGTTAGGGGCTTAACGCGCTTATTATTAGTGTAAGCCTGAAACGTAAGAAGCCACTGCTTTCATTTCGTCAGCAGATAACTTCTGAGCGATTTGACGCATCATCACTTTAGTGTTGGCATCAGAATCAGCAGCGCGTGCACCGCTCTTATAATCATTTAATTGTTTTTCAACATAAGCGGCGTTTTGGCTGCCTAAACGTGGGTATAAAGCAGGGCCGTTACCACTACCGCGTGGGCCGTGGCAAGCGATACACGCAGGTACGCCTTTGGCTTCAATCCCTGAACGATAAATGCTTTGGCCTTTTGCAACTAAGTTTTCAGCCGCTGCATTTTTCTTCATGGTTTGACCACTGAAGTAAGCTGCTACGTCCAACATATCTTGTTCAGATAAAGGGGCTGCCATAGGCGACATTAATGGGTTTTGACGATCACCCGCTTTAAAATCTTTTAACTGTGCCACAATATAGCTTGCATGTTGGCCTGCTATGTTCGGGTATTCAGCGATTGCACTGTTACCGTCAGCACCGTGACACGCGGCGCAAGTAGTCGCTTTGGTTTTACCTGCGGCGGCATCACCAACAGGGGCTGCTGCTTCATGCGCAGATTCCGACGCATAGGCCAAGTGGCTTACTAATAAAGCACACAGAATCAGAGTCAGTTTTTTCATTCAACTTAATCCGTTAAAAAATGTAAGGTTAAATAAAGGTTAGACACGCGAACCCCTGCTTTAACAACAGACTGTTCAGCAATGCTCACCCCCCAGAATCTTGCGTTGTGCGAGAACAAGCGGATTAACGCCTTTTTGCACAACGCTAAAGTTTAACCCTTATGCTACGTGACGGCAAACGTAACGCAGTGTTATTGCATCATTCTGTCAGTTTTTATTGTGTTTACAGTCTGGCATTATGGCCTTTAATTAAGGTACCCACCCCTGTATCGGTAAAAATTTCTAATAACACTGCGTGTGGCACGCGCCCGTCAATAATATGCACAGCCCCTACGCCTGCGCTCACTGCATCTAAGGCACAGCCAATTTTAGGCAACATACCACCTGAAATAGTGCCATTTTCAATCATCTCTGCCACTTTGGTTGAGTCTAAGCCGGTTAATACGTTGTTATCTTTATCTAATACGCCCGCCGCATTGGTCAATAACATTAATTTTTCTGCTCTTAATACTTCAGCTAATTTACCTGCCACTAAGTCAGCATTAATGTTATAGGACTCTCCGTCATCGCCGACCCCAATCGGGGCAATGACAGGAATAAAGTCACCTTGGAGTAACAAATTCAACACGCTAGTATCAATGCTTGCCACTTCACCCACATGACCTAAATCAATAATTTCAGGGGCTTTTAATTCTGGGCTGTTGCGGGTCATGGTTAATTTACGGGCGTAAATTAATTTAGCATCTTTACCAGTTAAGCCGACTGCGGAGCCGCCGTGTCGGTTAATTAAAGTCACGATGTCTTTATTCACCAAGCCACCTAACACCATTTGCACCACATCCATGGTTTCGGTGTCGGTAATGCGCATGCCTTGGAAAAATTCGCTTTCTTTACCTAAGCGTTTCAACAAGTTGCCGATTTGTGGCCCGCCGCCGTGTACCACGATAGGGTTAATCCCCACCCGTTTCATCAAAATAATGTCGCGGGCAAAGCTATTTTTTAACTCCTCATCGACCATTGCATTGCCGCCGTATTTAATCACCAGCGTTTTACCCACAAAGCGGTTGAGATAAGGCAAAGCTTCAATTAAGACGTGGGCGACGTTTTTCGCTTCGGACACAGATAAAGGCATGGTTCAAACTTCCTGTTGGGGTTGATGTCTATAATTCTTTTCCAGCAAATTCGCATAAGTCCGCTACCACGCATGCAGCGCATTTAGGCTTGCGGGCAAGACAAACATAGCGACCGTGTAAAATCAGCCAGTGGTGGGCGTGATATAGATACTCAGGCGGAATATTCTGCAATAAAGCGTCTTCCACTGCACGCACGTCTTTACCAGGGGCTAAGCCAGTGCGATTCGATAGGCGGAAAATATGGGTGTCTACCGCCATCGTCGATTCGCCAAACGCGGTGTTTAAAATCACATTCGCAGTTTTGCGTCCCACACCGGGCAGGGCTTCTAACTCTTTGCGCGTGCGCGGCACTTCGCCGCCGTGTAGGTCTAGCAAAAGCTGACAGGTTTTTAACACATTGCGGGCTTTGGTGTTAAATAAGCCGATGGTTTTGATGTAGTCTTTTAAACCTTCTTCGCCTAAAGCCAAAATTTGCGCGGGCGTATTTGCCACTGCATATAGCGGCTTGGTAGCTTTATTGACGCTGACATCGGTGGCTTGTGCCGATAACATTACCGAAATCAGCAATTCAAAGGTGCTGTTATAGTGCAGTTCTGTGGTCGGTTCTGGGTTTGCTGCCTGCAAACGGGCAAAAAATTCGCGGCGCGTTGCGATATCCATGCGGGGTCAATCTTCCTTAAACAACGGATTGTCGCTTGCACCCAAATTGCAACTTGGGAACAAGCTTGGCGTGAGGGGAAGCCAGTGCTTCGGTGTCATCACGACTTTGAAGGTTAAGCAAGCCTGCGTAGGATGGGTAGAGGCGCGCCTGTGACTTTGTTTGAGTCACAATATTATCTCGCGCCGAAACCCATCATGTCATTCTGCAAGATGATGGGTTTCGCTTTGCTCTACCCATCCTACCTTTTGAGCTTGGCGTAACCGTCAAGGTTATATGTAATGGCTAAGACTGCGTCATTTCACTGGTTTTTTCAGTGGTAAACTGAATTGGCTTTTCAACTGGACGCGCCGAAACACGTTGATCGATGGCATTTTTTAACGCCACCAATAAACCTAAGCCAATAAAAGCCCCCGGCGGCAGGATGGCGAGTAAAAAGCCACGATAGTTTTCAAATACGGTAATCGTGAGGTGTGAGTCTTCGCCAAACATTAATTCCGCTTGCGCAAACAAAGTGCCGTGACCTAATAACTCGCGTAACCCGCCTAACAGTGTTAACGCCAGCGTAAAGCCTAAGCCCATCATTAAACCATCGAGTAAGGCTTTATCGACCGGTTGTTTAGAGGCGAAGGCTTCCGCACGTCCGATAATTGAGCAGTTGGTGACAATTAACGGGATAAAAATGCCTAACACGAGATATAAATCAAAGTAAAAGGCTTTGATGGCCATTTCTACCGCCGTGACAAAAGAGGCGATAATTAACACGAAAACGGGTAAACGGACTTCTTGCGGCACGACATTGCGGATTAATGACACGGTTGCGTTAGAGGCCATTAAAATTAAGGTGGTCGCGATACCTAAACCTAAACCATTGATAAAAGTACCTGTGACTGCGAGCAAAGGACACAAACCCAATAATTGAACAAAACCGGGGTTATTCGTCCAAAGTCCTTCACGCATAATTTCTGTATAACGAAATGTCATCTAACCGCCCTTAAATGTAAACTAAGCAATAGCAAAACTTTAGCACTACCGTTTCGCAATGTGTAGAGGTTGCCGCCGCTCAAATGAGATTGGCAGCAATGTCATCACCGTGCCCCATAGCCTTGTTGATAGGATTAACGACACGCATGAAAACTATCAGGGAACAGATTGTTGAGCGCATTATCGCGCAATTGGAAAGTATTAGCACAGAGAATGGTTATCACAACACCATCGGCACAGGGCGTGTGTTTCGCCATGAACCAATGGTTGCACAATGCCAAGCCCCTGCTGCCGTAGTGTGGGAGTTAGCCGAACGGCGACACCGTAACCAATTTGGCGGGACAGTGCGGACGCTGAATATTAAGGTCGAGGCAGTGATTCGTGTGGCAGAGCATGAACATCCGACTTCAATCAGCAATATGTTACTAGCCGATATTGAGCGGGCATTGATTATTTCTGATACGTCATTAGATGAATTAGTTGATGATATTCAAGATATTGCAGCAGATATTGACCAAACGCCTATCATGCGCCATCTCGCCAATGTGGAAGCAGGTGAGGAAGGGGATTCTGCTGAGGTGATTCCGTTTCCAGTGAATCGTTCTTTTGCCATTGCTTCAGTGGATTTTGAGATTATCTATACCACGGAATGGGGCGATCCTTATACGCAGTAGAGGGCGGGGTTTAGTTTATGCGCATTCAGGATAAGTATATTAGTCCGTTTACAGATTTTGGGTTTAAAAAGTTGTTTGGTAATGAGCCAAATAAAGATTTATTAATGGATTTTCTCAATGAGTTGTTACGCAAAGAAACAGGAGAAATCATTGAGTTAACCTATTTATCGCCAGAGCAGTTAGGTCGCAGTATCGATACACGCAAGGCAATTTACGATATTTACTGCGAAAATGAGAAAGGCGAGAAATTTATTGTTGAGTTACAAAAGGCTAAACAAAACTACTTTAAAGATCGCAGCATTTACTATTCAACTTTTCCCATTCAGCAGCAAGCAAAAAAAGGCGACTGGGATTTTAAACTGAATGCGGTTTATACCATTGGTATTTTAGATTTTGTCTTTGCTGAAGATAAAGATGATAAGTCAGTATTTCATCATGAAGTGCAGTTATTTGATAAAAACACGCAAAAAGTATTTTA
>QKBZ01000368.1 GCA_003245895.1 Beggiatoa sp. | reverse complement strand
GATTTTTTAAACACACATCCCAATCTTAATGAAGACTCAGGCTCATTCATTAAGGGAATATGTATGTCAATTACCGGTATTTTATTAGCCGCTGGTCGTAGCGTGCGGTTCGGCAGTAATAAATTATTACACCCACTTTCAGATGATGACGAGACTCCCTTGGCAGTGCTCAGTGCACGTAGCTTGCGTCAAGCGGTCACACATGCGATTGCTGTATTGCGACCTGAGCAATATCAACTTGCAGACTTATTGCGTGCAGAAGGCTTTCATTTAGTACCGTGTGAAAGTCACGGTATGGGGGATAGCTTGGCCGCAGCGATTAAGGCCAGTCAAGGTGCTAGTGCTTGGGTGGTGGGGTTGGCAGATATGCCATTTTTGCAAGCGGAGACTGTGGCAGCAGTTTCACATGCACTACAACAAGGCCATCATCTTGTTGCACCGACTTATCAGGGACAACGTGGTCACCCTGTTGGTTTTCAAGGACATTTTTTTACTGAATTAAGTCAACTCAAAGGCGATCAAGGCGCACGGCAAATTTTACAAAAACATGCTGAGCACATGACCTTGCTCCCTTGTGAAGACGCAGGTATTGTGCGTGACATTGACACCTGTCATGATTTACCGCAAGCACTGACTTACCCACCGCCCACTTATACCGCCGCATATCATGCCGATTAAAGGAGACTATCTTGGCTCGTGGTACTTTATTTATCGTCTCTGCACCCTCGGGTGCAGGCAAAACCAGCTTAGTTCGCACCTTAATTCAACAAGTTGAACACTTGTTAATTTCTATCTCACACACCACCCGTGCACCACGCCCCAAAGAGCAAAATGGCATTGATTACCACTTTGTGTCTGTCGCTGATTTTGAAGCCATGTTAGCCAAAGCGCAGTTTTTAGAGCATGCGCGTGTATTCGATAATTACTACGGCACGTCTAGTGTTTGGGTGAATGAACAGTTAGCGGCTGGGCAAGATGTGATTTTAGAAATTGACTGGCAAGGGGCGCAACAAGTACGGCAGTTGTATCCCGATAGCGTCAGCATTTTTATCGTGCCCCCGTCACAAACTGAATTAGCCAATCGTTTACGTGGACGAGCGCAAGACAGTGAGGAAGTGATTAATCGCCGCTTACAAGAAGCGGTCAGCGAAATGCAACATTATGCTGAATTTGATTATTTAGTGATTAACGATGTCTTTGAGCAAGCACTACAGGAATTGCAAACTATTGTGTTAAGCCAACGACTGAAAGTCGTTCAACAAAGCCAACGTCATACTGCGTTATTACAACAGTTATTGGCTTAAGCGGCTTGAGTTGCCAATTCTAAATGTTGCAACAAAACCTGTGCATCAATTGGCTTGTTTAAAAACGCTCGTGCTCCCGCAGCAACGGCTTGCGCTGCCGCTGTTGCATCGCCATGACCTGACATCATAATCAATTGTAATTGGCTGGATAAACGGTTTAACTGTTGTTGCACTCGCAAGCCGTTCATATCTGGCAAGCCTAAATCTAATAACACACAGCCTCGCCAGTCTGCTTGATAAGCGGTTAAAAATGCATGGGCTGATTCAAACTCAAAAACTGTAAAACCTTCCAGTTTTAACAACATACGCAAGGCAGCGCGTACATCTGCTTTATCATCAACAATAAAAATGGTGTGTGGGTTAGTTGACACAAACAATCTCTTTATCTTCTATCGGCAAGGTAAAATGGAAACAGGCACCGCCATGTTGAGAGTGTTGCTCAACCCACAGTTCGCCGCCGTGTTCTTCAACCAACGAACGGCACACTGCTAAGCCAATGCCTAAGCCCTGCGCTTTATTGGTGACAAACGCTTCAAATAATTGTTCTGCTAATTCGGCAGAAATCCCTGGCCCTGTATCGGCAATTTGCACTTCAACATTGTTATCATTCACTAATTGTGTGCAAATAATAATTTCACGTTGCTCACAATGGTGAGCTTGTATTGCTTCTGCACTGTTATAAATTAAATTTAATAAAATTTGTTGAATACGCGCATAATCAAGCTGCATTTGAGGTAAATTATTTTCTAACTTTAAGCTTAGATTAATTGCCTGCCGCCGTAAATCTCGCTTAACTACTTGCTCCATTTCTATAATTAAATCATTTAATGAAATTAAGCTTTTACTTAAACTTTGTCTATGCACTAACTGTCGAATACGGCGAATAATATGTGCAGCTAATTCTGCATTACTGACCACTCTGGATAATGCATATTGCAAGTCTTCAACTTCATAACTCGGCTTTTCGAGTACCCGCTGACAGGCTTGCGCAAAACTTAAAATGGCGGTCAAGGGCTGGTTTAATTCATGCGCCATCACCGAAGTCATTTCACCCATTGAACTAATGCGCGACATATAGCCAAAGCTTTGCATGATCTGCCAAATACGTTCCTCACTGTGATAGGCTTCCGTGATATTACGTCCGACATTAATCACTTCTTGAATATTGCCTTCTGTATCAGTGATAGCACGCCCAGACCAAGCAATCCAGTGTTCTTGTGAGTCTTTAACTGCCAATCGGTGTTCAACTACGGCTAAATAAGGTCGTTGGCAAAGTTGCTGCCATGCGTGTTTCACCGTGTCTTGATCTTCTGGCAACACAATGCTCAACCACGGTTGCCCCATCAGTTCCGTTTCAGAACGCTTAAACTGCTGGCAACAGGCAGGGTTTAAATAGACAAACCGTCCTTCACAATCTAATTTCACGACTAAATCAGGTTGTTGTTCGATTAAGGTTTGATAGACCAAATCAGTGGACTGCAAGGCTTGAAAGTGATCATCACAGTTTGCCAATTGCAGATAGTTGCGCAGTCGTGCAGCAAGTACCGTTTGGGAGCTATCCTTAGACCAGACGAGATAATCCGTGACACCCGCTTCTAATAGCTGTAACACGGCTGGCTCTGAAAGCTCAGGACCTAACATTAAAACGGGCGCATAGCTATTGAGGAAGCGTAGCTGTTGGCAAGCCGTTACAATAGCAGGTTCAAATGCGCTAATTTGCCAAACAATTAGCGAGACCGTGCTATGTGTATGCAACATAGCGGCTGTTGTAGGCCATGTTAAAGACTCAAGCTGTGGCACCTCAAGTGTGCTAAACAACTGGCGTAATGAGGCTGAGCCATCCGATTCAGGCGGGTGTAAGAACAACATTTTGGCATTTAGCACTGAATCCGCTAACGTCATCAATAGACACTCCAAACAGCTTGGGTTGCTTGAATATTTTATACAAGGTGTAAATGAGCACTGAGGGGTAAGTTCAACGCTATGCTAAAACTACACCACTTACCGAACACCATTGTCAGTATCAACGCAATGTATACAAAAGTAATTACAGATAAGAAACGCTAAAGTAAGTTGTTATCGGTGCTATCCGTTCTGAACTTCAGCACAAATCATTTTACTTTAGTCACCTTAATAAAGCTGTTCAGCTTAATCAGATTTTACTTATCTAGTTACGATTAGATTATCTACATAGTCTATTATTTTAAAGCAAAACAAGTAATACATCAGCTTAGGATAATTCCTTATATCTTTCTTAGCTTATATTGTTAAGCCTGTATCAGATAAATTAAGCAAATAAATCAAGGATTCAGTTTCTTAAGCTTCAGTTTTAAACACTTTTTTCAATAGCAGTATACGACTATTAAATAATGAACAGTAGTTTTAAATGTCAGCTTGTACAACAAGGTTTTACCCTATTAGAAGTGATGGTAGTGGTGGTTATCATTAGTATTTTGTTAACCTTTGTCACCTTATCAGTGAATAATAACAATGCAATGCGACAAGTACAGCTTGAAGCAGAACGTATCACTTATTTACTGCAATTAGCACAAGAGCAGGCCATATTACAAGGTCAAACCATCGGCGTGGAATTATTACCACGCGGTTATCGTTTTTATCAATTACGTGCCAACACATGGCAAAGCTTAAACCGTGATGACACCTTTTTTAACCGCCAGTTGCCACCCGCAATGTCTTTCAGTTTATACAGTGAAGATCGCGCTGTATTGTTAGACGATATAGACCCTTTGCCGCAATTACTCTTGCTGTCGAGTGGCGAATTAGTGCCGTTTCGCGTGTTGTTACATCTTGATTCTGAGGCAGACGCATTGTGGCAAATTCAAGCAAAGCTCACTGGTGAAATTCAGTTAACCGCAGTAGAAAGTTATGGTTATTAAACGCATACACGGCTTTACCTTGTTAGAAGTACTCGTTGCATTAGCTATTTTAGCAGTGGCACTCGCAGCCTTGATTAGAACCAGCGGGGACAGTGCAGAAAACTTGCGCTATTTACGCGAAAAAACGTTGGCACAATGGGTCGCGGCAAATCTTCTCACAGATTTACAAGTGCGTCATCGTTGGTTAGCAACAGGCAAAGAACAAGGCAAAAGTGAGTTGGCAGAGCGAGAGTGGTATTGGACGCGAACGGTCAGTGGCACGGTGGATGATCGTCTGCGTGAAGTAGAAATTACAGTGTATGCAGGCTCCACGCGCTCACATTCATTGGTTAGCTTGAAAGGTTTTCTGGGGTTATCAGAGGTTGAAGCGTTAACATATTAAAACCTCAAACCGTATTGTAGGGCGGATAAGGCGCAAGCCGTCATCCGCCGTAAGTAGCTTGGTTCAAGCTTCAAGCGCGTTATGTCGGATGACGGCTACGTCTTATTCGACCTACACATGCAAATTTATTGTAAAGGCCCTACATAATTGACCTCAAAACGATTCGTCAGGTCAAAGCAAGAGGCAATCTCAGCCCCTTCGCCGGTAAAATAAGCCACGGCGTGCCAAATTTCACCGGTAGCATGGGTCGGGGTATCGAAGAAGCCAAAGCCATAAGCGGGTAAATTTTGGCCAGGGGAGAAACCAACCATACCGCCGTTTTCATCAAAGCGGATATACTGAGAAAACGTAAAATTCCCTTCAGTGTTGGTATTAATGCTCATCACATAGCCTAAGCCCCAGCTTAAGCCCATACAGGCCGGTTTTAATAAAAAGCGAATTTTGCTTACGTTACCACTGCTAACTTCCAACGTAAATTCAGCCCCTTGTGAGGTGACACCACCATAAATGCCATCTTGCGGCGTTGCTGCATGTAATTGCAAGCTGAATAAACCTGCTAATAACCAAAGTCCAATACTGCATACCCGTTTCATGCTTATTTCCTCATTTAATATCAATAAAGTACAGCAACCCTTGTATTTTTATTAGGCAATATAAGACTCAAGTAATGAATTGAATAACTGCTATTGAATGACGCGATGCGATTGTGAACAATTAAAAAATTATTTTACCGTGGGAGGCTGGATTTCAAACTGACGAGCGTTCACGCTGCATGAGGCAAAACAGCGCATCATCACTATTTGCGCAATATCACTGCTTAATAAAACCAACGTAAATAGGGTTAACTTTTTGAAGAATAGCAATATTTATGACAGGTCGCTAGGCTTGTCTAGTGCCATCTGTATAAAATGTCAGATGACTGTGCAATATAACAATCTAACGTGAAATAACCTATTGCATAAGCCTATATTGTCTTACATTTTACGAGGGCTTACATCCCCTACACATTACGTTATAATGCCTAGCGATTAAAAACGTGCGTGCGGGTTGTCTATTTTTCCTGTCTTTTTTTTGCCAGCACGACTCAAATAGTTTGTTGTCATGTAACAAGCTGTCAGATGCGCTCAGTTTTAAGCTGAGACGGTCTTTAGCGCGGCACGCGCTCACAATTCAATTTTCAGACGGTGGTTGCTCTGATGTAACGACGGTCGTTTTCATTCAGTTTCATTCATCACCTTAGAGGACTAAGCATGTCGGCTCTGATTTGCGGCTCTTTCGCATTCGATAGCATTATGCTGTTTAAAGATCAATTCAAAAATCATATCTTGCCGGAGCAAGTGCATATCTTAAATGTCTCCTTTTTAGTGCCAGAAATGCGGCGCGAGTTCGGTGGCTGCGCTGGTAATATTGCGTATAACTTAATGTTATTAGGCGGCAATCCATTACCAATGGGCGCTGTCGGTGCTGATTTCGCACCTTATGCAGTTTGGATGGATCAATGTGGCATTCCACGCACGCATATTGCGACGATTGAAGATGCCTACACTGCACAAGCATTTATCACTACCGATTTAGATGATAATCAAATCACTGCATTCCACCCCGGTGCAATGAGTTTTGCCCATCAAAATAAAGTGAGTGATGCGCAAGGCGTTAAATTAGGTATCGTGTCACCTGACGGGCGCGATGGTATGTTAGAACATGCCGCGCAATTCGTTGAAGCAGGTATTCCGTTTATCTTTGACCCAGGTCAAGGTATGCCGATGTTTGATGGCGAAGATTTGAAAAAATTCATCAGCCAAGCCACTTGGGTAACAGTGAACGATTACGAGTGGCAGTTAATGCACGACCGTACGGGCTTAAGCACTGAGCAAGTGGTGGAGCAAGTAGAAGCTTTGATCGTGACTAAAGCTGCTGAGGGCGCGATGATTTACACTCGCGATAAAACTTATCAAATCCCACCGGCTAAACCTGCGCAAGTGTTAGACCCAACCGGTTGCGGCGATGCGTTCCGTAGTGGTTTGTTATACGGTTTAATGAATGAGTTAGATTGGGAAACGACAGGTCGGATTGCGTCTTTAATGGGTGCGATTAAGATCGCCAGCAATGGTACGCAAAACCATTCGCCTAGCTTGGATGAGATTAAGGCGTTGTATAAAGAGAATTTTGGCGGTACGTTCTAAGCATTTCTTTTTGGTTCCCACGCGCCTTGCGTGGGAATCCGTTGCGGCCACTGCTATTAAGTTAAGCATGTTTGTAGGTCGGATAAGGCTTTAGCCGTCATCCGACATAATGCGGTTGAGGCATGAACCAAGCCACTTGCGGCGGATGACGGCTTACGCCTTATCCGCCCTACAAGACGGTGCAAATCCTTAACTTAATGGCAGTGACCCGTTGCAGCGCGCCTGCGCCAAGTGTTAGATACGAAAGCAAACAGATTCGCGACGCAGGCGCGTCGGGACTTGCTCCCACGCAAAGCGCGTGGGAGCTAGAAGGTTACACTTTCTACACACTCGGTTTCGGTTCTACATCCACCTGTGTGGTCTGCACTGCGTTTATCTCCGGTTCTTGATACGTCTTCAGCGGCTTATGCGTTTGCCCTAAAAAGGTATACATGGTCGGTAACACAAACAACGTGAACACTGTACCAATCGATAAACCGGCAAAAATCACGATCCCAATGCTAAAGCGAGAGGCTGCCCCTGGCCCTGCGGCGAATAATAAAGGCACTACGCCGGAGACCATGGCAATCACGGTCATTAAAATGGGACGTAAGCGCACCCGTGCGGCGTGGTGAATCGCTTCAAACTTGCTTTCACCTTCCAACAATTGCCGTTCTTTCGCCACTTCACACATTAAAATGCCGTGTTTGGTAATCAAGCCGATTAAGGTAATCAAACCAATTTGAGTATAAATATTCAAACTGGCGACACCCCATGCCATTACCAATAAAGCCCCACAAATCGCCAACGGTACCGACACCATGATTACTAGTGGATCGCGCCAGCTTTCAAACTGAATCGCTAACACTAAGAAAATAATCGCTAAAGCTAATAAGAACGTGACGTAAAGCGATGAACCTTCTTGTATGTATTGGCGAGCAGGGCCTTTAAAGTCATAGCTGAAACCAGAAGGCAGCAAGGTTTCCGCTTCGCCGATAACAAAGTTTAACGCCTCACCTAATGTTTTAGTCGGCATAGGCACGCCGCCAAAAGTGATCGCGTTGGCTTGATCCATTTGCACTAAAGCCGAAGGTTCTCCACGAATGCTAAAGCTTACCAATTCAGATAAGGGCACTTGTTGACCAGAGCTTGAACGCACGTAGTAATTGCCTAATTTTTCCGGCGTAAGTCTATCGGTTCGCATCACTTGTGGCACGACTTCATAACTACGACCATCGCGGTTGATATAGTTAATACGTCCATCGCCGACAAAGGTAGCCAAGGTGCTGGCAATGTCCGACATGGTGATGCCATAAGTGCCTGCTTTATCGCGATTGACTTCTAATTTCACCGTTGCCGTGTCAAATTTTAAATCTAACTGGGTGAACACAAATAAATGGCTGGCAATGGCTTTTTGCTCTAACTCCAAAGCGACTTTCATCATGGTTTCGTAATCAGTCGTGCTTTTAATCACTAACTGTACTGGCAAACCATCACCGCTCCCTGGTAAGGCAGGGAAGGCCACCGCAGCCACTTGCACACCGGCAATGTCTGCCACTTTAGTCGGTAATAACGCGATTAAATCCGCCTCGCTGTTTTCGCGTTTTGTCCAAGGCTCGCTGAGCATGACGGAGAAACCGTTGTTTGACTTAGGAATACCCGCTAAGGTCAACACGTTTCTAATGCCTTCCATTTCCATTGCCCGTTTGCTGATTTCCAGCAAATTAGCATCGATAAAGTCTAAGTTTGCGCTGCTAGGCGCGGTTGCGATACCTAAAAACGCGCCTTTTTCTTCATTGGGCGCGAGTTCGGTAGGAATGATTTTGAATAAAAACCACAGCGAACTCATGACCACTAAGGCAAAAAATAGAATGGCAGCACGATGCTTTAAGGTAGCATCTAACATACGGCCATAACCGCGTTCAACCCCACCCATTACCGCTTGCACACCGCGTTCAAAACCGCTGGCATGTTCATTGTGTTTTAAAATCAGTGAGCACATGGCAGGCGACAAGGTCAAGGCGACCAAACCGGAGACCACCACTGCACCGGCTAGCGTGAGCGCGAACTCTTTAAATAAAGTTCCTGTGACACCGTCTAATAAGGCAATCGGTGAATACACCGCAGCTAAGGCGATAGTCATACTGATCACCGGCACGGCAATTTCTCGTGTGCCAACAATCGCTGCATCAAACGGTGATTTACCTTGTTGTAAATGGCGTTCTACATTTTCCACCACCACAATTGCGTCATCGACCACCAAGCCAATTGCTAACACCATTGCCAATAAAGTCAGCAAGTTGATAGAGAAGCCTAACGCCTCCATTGCCAAGCAGACACCGATTAAGGAAAACGGAATGGTGACAATGGGAATTAACATGGCGCGGAATGATCCCATAAATAAGAAGATCACCACGATAACGATCAAACTGGCTTCCGCAATGGTGTGTAACACTTCTTCAATGGAAGCTTCAATGTATTCCGTCGCGTCATAGCTGACTTCCATTTGAATGCCTGCGGCTAAGTTGCGTTCAATACCAGACAATTTTTTGCGTACCGCTTTCGCCACATCTAACGGATTTGCGGTTGGTGTCGCTTCTACCCCAATGATGACCGCATTTATGCCGCCGATACGCGATTTAATCATTTCCCGTACTGAATATAACTCGACCTTGGCGATGTCTTGCAGCCGGATCACGCCTTCATCGCGTTGCGCGATAATCATTTGTTTAAATTCATCTACATTTTTCAAATCAGTGTTGATTTGAATGGTGTATTGAAAATAACGACTTTTCACCTGACCTGGCGCGGCGCGATAGTTATTGCTGGCTAAAATGTTGTTAACATCACTCGCCGTTAAGTTGTGCATC
>QKBZ01000262.1 GCA_003245895.1 Beggiatoa sp. | reverse complement strand
TCCATTTAATCAAATGGATCAACATTTAACGCAAGTCAGTCACGCAATCGAAAAACTGATTTTAGAACACGGCATTTTTCACGTAACGCTGAATTATAATAATAACCTCGCAATGGTTTGGGAAATTCACGACCCTTATCAGTATCACCTCCTCAGCACTGAACAACTGCTCAGCGAAAACGTTTTCCACAGCTATAACCGCACCACTTATCCTGCAAAAGCCTCTGTTATGGCTAACCAAGTGCAGGAAATTTTACGCCGTCTGCACAGCTTACGCATGGCTGAAGGGGAAACCTATTTGTGCTCTGCGTCTTTAAACATCATCAATGGTATGGTGGGCTTAAGTTTCACCTCGGATAATTCGCAATATATCCCTGCACATATTTTCTTAGAGCAAGATTTAAGCTTGTGGACAGGGCAGCGCACAGCCGTCAATGCTTACTAAGGTTAGTTACATAACTTGTTTAACAGTTTTACAAAAATAACAATAAAATTAAATAGCTTAGCACCGCAAAAACTTTGTATTCTGTAGTAGACGCATACAGGTGGAAAGCTTATGATGCTGTTTATCTGCCCTCACCACATTAGGCGCAGACACACCTTGTGAATATTCTAAAACAGGGTACTTGCACGGATACAAGAACGTAAGCCGTGCCATCAGCTTTCTATCAAAGGAGCCAATACTGATGAATATGCGTTTCGCTATGTCTTTCATGTTTTCTGCTTGCTTATCGATGTCTGCAATGGCAGCAGATGAGCCATCTTCAGAAGCCAAACAAGCGGCAAAAGCAGCAAAAGAATCAGCAGGAGCATTTGATCCACAAGCTTATACTTGCGGTGCCTTTATGAAGGATTTAGAGCAAGGTTCCGAAATGGCAGGTATTGCACTGATCTGGACGCACGGTTATGAAAGTGCTGTTTATGGTACAGATGAAATCGGTGCATTAAACGAAGAAAATGTGGCGGGTATTGCACAAGAAATTGCAGAATACTGCGCTGAAGAAAGTGGTGAAAACTTCTCACGCATGGCGCATGCGATTACTACAGAAGAAGAGTAAGCAAGTCGGCTGAAGTAAAGCCCCAATTAAAGCCCAATGTTGCAGCGTGTGACGCGCAAACTTGGGCTTTTTTTGTGACCATCACTTATTGCGAAAAGACAATAGTTTTATTGCCGTGTATCAATACACGATCTTCTAAGTGATAACGTAAACCTTTGGCTAACACCAAGGTTTCCACATCTGCCCCTAAGCGAATCATGTCATCAATGCTGTGGCTGTGACTAATACGCACCACATCTTGCTCAATAATCGGCCCTGCGTCCAATTCTTCCGTGACATAGTGACACGTCGCACCGATTAATTTCACCCCACGTTGTGCTGCTTGGTGATAAGGTTTTGCGCCAACGAAAGACGGCAAGAAACTATGGTGAATATTGATAATTTTCCCGCTAAAGTCTGCACATAAATCCGGTGGCAAAATCTGCATGTAACGCGCTAACACAATGCTATCCACCGCGTGATCTTCAAATAAACGGCGAATTTCAGCAAACGCGGCGGGTTTACGTTCTGGCGTGACCGGAATGTGATAAAAAGGCACTTTATGCCATTCCACGTAACTTCTTAAATCATCGTGATTAGAAATTACACAGGCTAAATCAAAATACATTTCGCTACTGCGCCAGCGGTATAGCAAATTGGTTAAACAATGCGCTTCACGACTGACCATTAAGATCACCCGTTTGCGCACCGCTGCATCAAGCAGCGTCCATTCCATATTAAATTCAGCCGCTAAAAGGGCGAATTTTTCACGTAACTCGGCAAGGCTCACGGTCACTGAATCGGCAGCGATTTCTTGACGCATGAAAAACCAGTTAGTGCTGACATCAGAGTGGTGATTGGCTTCTACAATCCAGCCACCGTATTGCGCTAAAAACTGGCTGACGGCTGCCACGATGCCTACGCGGTCGGGACAAGCAATATTTAAACGGTATGTATGTCTCATGATTCCAAACAATTATCCTATTTTTTCTCGTTTCCACACAGTATGTCACTGCCATTAAGTTAAGCGTGTTTGTAGGTCGGATAAGGCGTTAGCCGTCATCCGACATAATGCGATTGAGGCATGAACCAAGCCACTTGCGGCGGATGACGGCTTACGCCTTATCCGCCCTACAAAACGGTGCAAATCCTTAACTTAATGGCAGTGACACGCTGTGTAGGAACGAGAAAAACAATTAGCCTATACTTGTTTTCTTTCTCTGGTTCCCACGCAAGGCGCGTGGGCGCCAGAAAACTTGTCAAGTCGCCTTCTTAGTGGCGGAAATGACGCATGCCAGTAAACACCATTGCCATGCCATGTTCATTAGCAGCCGCAATCACTTCGTTATCACGCACTGAGCCACCCGGTTGAATGACCGCACGGATACCCGCCGCTGCCGCAGAATCAATACCATCGCGGAATGGGAAGAAAGCATCAGAAGCCATCACAGAGCCTGCAACAGTTAAGTTTTCATCGCCTGCTTTAATACCTGCGATTTTGGCACTGTAAACGCGGCTCATTTGGCCTGCGCCAACACCAATGGTCATACCATCACGGCAATAGACAATGGCATTCGATTTCACGAATTTAACCACTTTCCATGCAAATAACAGATCGTTTAATTCTTGTTCTGTGGGTTGACGTTCGCTGACGACTTGTAAGTCATCACGGGTTTTAAACCCTAAGTCTCTATCTTGTACTAATAAACCACCGACCACACGTTTATAGTCATACGCCGCTAATGGTGCAGCCCACTGACCACAGCTTAAAACGCGCACATTGGTTTTGGTGGCTAAAATCGGTTTTGCGTCTTCGTTCACTTCTGGTGCAATGATGACTTCAACAAATTGACGGTCAACAATGGCTTTCGCAGTCGTTGCATCTAAGGCACGGTTAAAGGCAATAATGCCGCCAAACGCAGACGTTGGGTCAGTTTGGAAGGCGCGGTCATACGCACTCATGATCGACTCACCTACCGCAACACCGCAAGGGTTAGCATGTTTTACGATGACACATGCAGGCTCTTCAAACGATTTTACGCACTCTAATGCAGCATCGGTATCGGCGACATTGTTATAAGACAATTCTTTGCCTTGTAACTGTTGCGCGGTTGCAACACTGGCTTCAGTCTGCTGTGTTTCAACATAGAACGCAGCACGTTGGTGCGGATTTTCCCCATAACGCATGTCTTGTACTTTACGGAATTGTAATGACAAGTCAGGTGGGAAATTAGATTCTTCAGCAACTACTAATTGTCCTAAGTAATTAGCAATTGCGCCGTCATAACGTGCCGTATGTGCAAACACTTTGCGTGCTAATTGAAAACGGGTGTCGGCAGACACTTCGCCATCATTTTCAGACAGTTCCGACATGACTAAAGCGTAATCACTGGCATCAACCACTACAGTCACAGAGGCATGGTTTTTCGCCGCAGAGCGCAACATGGCAGGGCCACCAATATCGATATTTTCAATTGCGGTTGGTAAATCGCAATCAGGGCGAGCAATGGTCTGTTCAAATGGATATAAATTGACCACCACTAAATCAATCGCACCAATACCGTGCTCAGCCATGATGGCATCATCCGTACCGCGACGACCTAATAAACCGCCATGAATTTTAGGATGTAAGGTTTTAACCCGACCGTCCATCATTTCAGGAAAGCCAGTATAGTCCGCGACTTCAATGACTGGAATCTGGTTTTCCATCAGTAGTTTAGCAGTACCACCGGTAGATAAGATTTCAATGCCGCGTTGTTGTAATGTGCGTGCCAAGGTGACAACGCCGGTCTTGTCTGAAACGCTAATAAGCGCACGCTTAATTTTCGCCATTTTAAATTAACGACTCCTTAATATAATTAAATGTAATAAACTTATAACAACTGCTCTCATACGGTATTTATAACCGCCTATCTGGTCTTGTACCTATACAGCAGTGTTTTATTCTAAGATGGCATAATAATCGCTTCTGTTTTTTTTATAATACAGCCGAAAACAGTGTGTTACTTCGTCACTCTTAAGTTAAATCAGGCTTAACCGTAATGTTAAAATGTTACGGAAACAGCCAATTTATTGTGTGATTTCAACCATTGTCAGACGTATGACACACTAAGTCCGGTTGAATGTTGTGTTTTTTAACATCCTGTGGTATATCTGATACCAATTGTCGCATTAATGACACAAGATTGGTATCACTTTATTTTTAGGAAACAATGTGACAAATCCACAGTTAAAACAATTTTGCAGGCAATGCCAGTAATAACTGACTTTGATACATACGATGGGATATGACTCTTAATCATAAACAAACTGTTTATGACACATGGTTTAAACAAACCTTTGTGACGTGTGTACCTCGACGTTGTCAGTTGTCACAGGGCAGTTAATAAGGTTTTTGGGAGTTTAGCCATGTTTTGTGAATCCAGTTCTGAGGCTGAGCCGGGGTGTTCAACCTCTTATCAAACCAACAGTCTTTCTATCCTCGCTGACGAAGTAGGCGACTTAGCGCGCTTAACTGGGCAACGTATCTTAGAAGTCTATGATACGCACTATGAAGTGTGGGAGAAAGCGGATCAATCACCTGTTACCTCAGCGGACATGGTGGCACATCATACCATCGTAGAAGGCTTACGCAGTTTAACACCTGAGATTCCTATTTTATCAGAAGAATCTGCCAATATTCCGTATGCTAAACGTGCGCGTTGGGAGCAATATTGGTTAGTCGATCCCTTAGATGGTACCCGTGAGTTCATTCGCCATAGCGATGAATTTACCGTGAATATTGCGTTAATTGAAGATCAACAGCCAGTATTAGGCGTGATTTATGTGCCGGTCACAGGTGTGTTGTATTTTGCCCATCATAATGGTGGTGCTTATAAACAATTGCCCAACCAGTTACCAAGACCAATTAGTGTTCGTTTATCTTCTGATGATTGCGTAGTGGTGGCGGGCAGTCGTTCACGCAATACACAACGCATTCAATCATTTATTAATATGTTGCACAGCAAAGTGCGCTTATTAGGTATCGGTAGCTCGCTGAAATCGTGTTTAGTGGCAGAAGGTAAAGCGGATATTTATCCTTGCTTTGGCCCCACTTCAGAATGGGATACAGCGGCTGCACAATGTATTTTAGAGCAAGCAGGTGGTCATTTAACCGATACTCATCTGCGTCCATTGCGTTATAACACTAAAGCCTCGTTATTAAACCCACATTTTGCAGCCTTCGGTGATGATGGCGACAAGTGGGAACAATATTTATTACCTGCTTAAGTGGTGTTGACTTGGAACGCAAAGCACGTTTAAACCGATTTGTTTAAGCATGCTTTGCGTTCCAAATTCTCCTAAAGCACACACATCTTGCCCACATCTAGCCAAGTTATAACAACCCCCGCTCCGCCAAGGATATAGCATATCCATCTCCCACCACAAAATGATCTAACACTCTAATTTCAAACGGCTCCATTGCTTTTTGCAAAGTTTTGGTGATGGCAATGTCAGCGTGGCTAGGTTCCGCGACACCAGAAGGGTGATTATGGGTGAATATCAAGGCCGCTGCATTATGCTCCAATGCCCGCCGCGCCACCACACGTGGATACACGCTAGCACTGTCAATCGTGCCTTGAAACAATTCCTCAAAACGAATCACGCGATGCTTATTATCCAGAAACAAACAGCCAAACACTTCGTGTGGTCGCCCGCCAATTTCAGCGATTAAATAATTGCGCGTGTCTTCAGGATTGCCCAAGGGATCACCACGCTGCAAACAGCTTTGTAAATAGCGACGGCTAAGTTCCAAACAGGCTTGCAATTGCACGAATTTAGCAGCCCCTAAGCCATGTGCTTGGCAAAAACGATGTTGTGAAGCACTTAATAAACTGCGTAAATCACCAAATTCAGTGAGTAAATCATTGGCTAAATCGATAGCACTTTTTCCCTTAATGCCTGTGCGTAAAAAAATAGCTAATAACTCTGCATCCGTTAATGCCTTAGAACCGCGTGATAACAGCTTTTCACGAGGTCTATCAGCTTCTGGCCAATCTGCTATGCTCATGGGAAGTTATGATTTAATGAGGTGGTATATTTTGAGTGAATGTATGGCTTAATGTATCACGCTAGATTTTATGTAGGAAGTAATTTTATAAGGTGCGTAATGCTCGTAGGGTGTGCGAAACGCCGCCAAGAAGTTGGGATTGTTTCCAAACTTAATCGGCGTTTTGCCCACCTTAGACTTCTCCGCGTTCGCGCCGCAAGAAGACACGGTGCAAGCCCTACGCGCAATATCTTTCACTCTGTATAATTGATAAACAATCAGTCATCATTATATTAAGGACTGGCTAACAGCCTTATTGATACACAACAGGATACTGCCATAAGCCGCTTGGCTTGGTTCAAGCTTCAACCTTGTTATGTCGGATGACGGCTAATGCCTTATCCGACCTACAAAATTGCTTAACTGAATGGCAGTGACACAACAGGAGCCTACGCATGGATTTACAATTACAAGACAAGATTGCCCTCGTGACTGGCAGTACCGCAGGGATTGGGTACGCCATTGTTTCTGCGATTGCGGCAGAAGGTGCAACGGTGATTCTTAACGGACGCACACAAGCAGCAGTAGACAAAGCGGTGGCAGAGCTTGCGCCAAATGTGTCGGGTAAAGTATTGGGATTTGCGGGTGATTTATCGACAGAAGCCGCTGCACAAGAAGTGTTTAAACAACATCCCAAAGTTGACATTTTAGTCAATAACTTAGGGATTTATGAAGCCAAGCCTTTTGAAGAAATTACCGACGAAGACTGGCGACATTTTTTTGATGTCAATGTATTAGGTGGCGCGCGTTTAAGCCGCTTATACCTGCCTGCCATGAAACAACAAAACTGGGGCAGAATTATCTTCACCTCTAGCGAAAGTGCTTACCATATCCCAGCGGAAATGGTGCATTACGGCATGAGTAAGGCAGCACAAATTGCCGTCGCACGCGGTTTAGCGGAATCCTTAGCAGGCACCAATATCACCGTGAACAGCATCTTACCCGGCCCTACACAATCGCGTGGTGTCAGTGAATTTTTAGAGCAAATGGCTGCACGAGAAGGTAAAACCCTTGAGCAAGCAGAACGCGAATTTTTCACCGACTTGCGCCCAACTTCATTGATTCAACGCTTTGCCAGCACAGCAGAAGTGGCTTCTATGGTCGCCTATTTAGTCAGCCCATTAGCCGCAGCTACAACAGGTGCCGCAGTGCGCGTTGATGGTGGTACAGTGAAAAGTGCCTTTTAATTAGGATAGCTATTCACTCAGAGGGCGTATCAAAAGCACGGTAATAGCGTGTTAACACCGCCATTGCCTTATTAATGCTTTGTAATTTTGCAGTGTCGCCACCTCGGTCGGGGTGATGCTGCATGGCTAACTGGCGATACCGCTGGCGAATTGCGGCGTAATCAACAGGCTCGCTCAGCTCTAACACCGCTAAAGCCTGTTGTTTATCATCTGTGGCATGGAATTTTTGCCAAAACTGACCTAATAGCTGATCTAAGCGTTCACCTGTCATTTTTGACAAATTAGCCGCATCTAAATAATACGTCCGTAACGCATCAGGCATGCTTAACGCCTGTTCCCCCGCCTGATACGGATGCAATTGAATACACAACGCACTGATTTCTAAGTAAGCTTTCTGCTGTTGCCACAGCTTACTTTGCAAGCGATATAAGGCATGATGCAATAAAAAATGGCTAAAAAATAACGCCATTGGCTCATTAAATTGCAAATCTGTGAAGCCTGCATAACCATGTTCACGCAAATGCTTTAATAGCTCGTATTCGCCTAGCGGCGTGCGTTGCTGCGTTAAAATTTGCAACAAACACGTTTCTAAAGCCGCTAAAGCTTCCGGTGCGAATACTTCAGTCATCAGACAAATCTAGGTAAAGCATTAAATTTGGCGCAAATATCGGTCAACGCTGATTTTAAACTGTGCAATCGATGGGATTTCTAATAAAAACGCGACATAACCGCTAATACTTTGCGTGTGGGTGCTAAACTCAACCCGCATAAACATCACAACGTCATGTTCTAAAGGCTGCGTGGTATATAACACCTCTAACGCAGAGCCATTAATAAACAATGGCAAATCGCTAGTGACTTCATGCGTTAACACGTTGGCAAAACTGCCTAAACAAGAGTTCAGTATAATATTACCGACTTCCGTCAATGCATCTTGCTCTAATTCGGATAGCAATTCAGGGGGCAGTTCTTCTTTAACCAAGGCGCGGACTAATTGCACGCTTTTTTCTTGGGGAAACAACAACAACGCATCGCCCCAAAACGGGCCTTCAAAATGCTGTTTCACACCTGCAATGCGGCGTTGAGGATCACTGCTGATGATATTCGCGGCTTCTTGACGTGACAATAGCTCGACCGTCGGCACAGATAGCTTCAGCTCCTCACTGATAATAGAACTCAACGAGGCGGCTGCTTGTCCCATGCCGATATTCAGCATTTCACAGATAGCGTCTTTCTGCAATTCAGAAAGGTGCAGGGTATCTTCATCCATAAATAAAGTTCAGGATTTTTTCTTCAGTGATGGGCTTAGAAATGAAGCTAATACCTAAGGCTTCTGCTTTCTGACGTACCATTTCTTGAATATTGGCCGTCAACAAGCCAATTTTGGCATTTGGGAACTTTTCTAACAATTTAGAAGCCAGTGCTAAACCGTCAATACCTGGCATGTTTAAATCTAAAGTTGCCATAGTAATATTCAGTTCTTCCACTTTTAACAGGGCTTCTTCACCTGTACTGGCTTCGACAATTTCAGCATTCGGATCCGCCTGTGTGATAATGGCGCGAATTAACATTCTGGAGACCCGACTGTCGTCAACGATTAATATCGTGTTAGATGACATTATGTTTTTCCTGATGTTTCAGCAGTCGTAAATAATCTAATACGTGTAAACCTGCCTTGATAAAAAAGGCAACCCGATGTGCAAGTCGTTATTGATGCTTGTGCACAGCGAAAACCCCTATTATATACTGACTTGATTTGTCTGATGACAAGAATTTATCGTTTGTTTGCTTTTCAGCGTTAACACCTTATAAATAGGGTATTCAACGAATATGTCGCATGACGCTTTGTACGTGTGACCCACAATCAACTATAGATATACAGGGAGAATCTTAATGACACAAATGACCATCAAAGTACAAAACGTAAAATGTGGTGGCTGTGCCAGTGCCATTGAAACTGGCTTAAGTGCAGTGGACGGCGTGCAACACGTTAGCGTCGATATTGCACAAGGCGTAGTGACTGTGGATGGCTCAGTCACAACTGAAACGCTGGCACAAACTTTAACCAGTTTAGGCTATCCGCCTGTTGCTTAACCGAAAATCACTTCAGCAACCATGAGCTGCAACCTATTTGCCTATGAATATAAATACTCGTTTAGCTTTTCTCATTCCTCATGCGATTACGTGGGCAGAAACCGTTGCTGCTGAGGTTGCCGAAACAGGGATTGTCTTAACCGCAACACAACTAGCTGATGCTAAAACAGTCGGCGTGCAACAGCCAGAAAAAATACGCGTTTTAATGGTAGAGCAGTTCCCTTTAC
>QKBZ01000440.1 GCA_003245895.1 Beggiatoa sp. | reverse complement strand
TGATAATTTTCGTCGAACTCAGGTTTGCATGGGAATCTGTAACGGCTTGCCTGTGCCGAGTGTTGGATACCAGCACAGACGAATTCGCAACGCAGGCGCGTCGGGACTTGCTCCCACGCAAAGCGCGTGGGAGCGAGAAAAAACGGAACAAATCTTAACTGAATTTATCCCCACAGATTAGCAAACTACCGCCTCGCTACGTGTAGTTTGTAATTGTTGATATACCGATTGCTTGATGCCACTGGGAATTTGTGCACTGGCGTGTAAAAAGCGTTGTGCAACTTTGCTTAAGTGCATTTCGGGGGGGCTGGGAATGAGCATAGGTGTGCCTTTGTAATGCGCGGGCACTGTTTCGCCAGAATCAACAGAAAAATAATGCAAACCGTCGTTAAGTGTCCATTTTAGAACTTTTTGTGGCGCAGCGTTGTCTGCGTAGCATAATTGAAAGCCGACCACCCGCGAGCCGTTTTGCCAGACTAACAGATCAAAATCGTCGTCTAAAAACCAACGGCGTGCAGGCTCCCCTTGAATTTGCCGCACATATTTCACCTCGTACAACATCGTACTATCCTCATTGTATGCTAATAACGTTAGCTTATTTTTTTAATAAAGTGATTATTTTTGCAGATCACAATTATGATAAAACTTAATTTATTATCAATTATTAAACTAAGTATAGTTTAGGATAGTTGAGGAAAAATAACGTAAGTAAGGCTTAGCTGCATAAACGGCATGAATTCGCCGTTAATGTTTAATTAAGTGCGTTTTGAGAGGTGTGTAAATTGGCTAAGTTACTGTTTTGCTAATGAGACAATTAAAGTTTGACAGACTTAGTTATTCGGCAAAACATTATAATTTGTGAGCCATAATGTCGGATGGCGGCTAGCGCCTTATCCGACCTACGAACGACAAAAATCACTTAATTTCTAGCAAGATGATGAATTGAAAAAGCAGCTTCGGGCTGACACTGAGCGCAATGCACGCAGACATCGCTATAGTTTTCAATGTGTAACTGTTGACTGCATGCGACTAAAAACAGTTGTTGAATCAACATATGCTCATTATGCGGGCATAAAAAATCAGGCGGGTAAATCGCACCGGCTTCGATTAAATCCAACACAGTCGCACTGTCAAAGGCTAAAACAGGGGCGTTGGTTTGGCGATTTAACACACGTAGGGTCGGGCGGGTTTGCTCTAAGCGGGCATCGATGACATATAACATGGGTCTAACCTCACAGATGAGAATAGTTATCATTTAACTAGATGATAATCATTCTCATCTGTGAAATCAAGCCAGATAGTGTTTATCGCTTAAGCGACATTACGCAATTGCGACTCTAAGAAGCCAAAGTGTTGAATACCTTCTAAAATACCTTTAGCACACTGACCTTCAGCAAAGTAAATTTTCGGACTGCCACGCAGTTTTTCTAACTCTTCGCTGTAATTGCCTACCACAATGCCTAAAGTGTCGCCTTTTAACATTTCCTCGTCATTGCCGGAATCACCTGCAACGATGAAATGCTCTAACGGCAAGCCCCAGCGGAAAGCTAAATAACGCACCGCTAAACCTTTAGACGCACGAATTGGCAACAAATCTAAAAATTGCTGGTGAGAATAAATCGCGTTAACTAAGAAGTGATTTTTGCGCAGATAGGTGACTAATTCTGCCTGTGGGGGCGCAATGCTCGGATCAACAAAGTAGCTGAGTTTAAACGGACGCTGATCAATCATCGGCTGCAATTCTAAGCCTTTGATATGCGATAAGGCATCGCGTAAGCGGTTAGGCTCCCAGCGGTAATTAATGTGTTTAGACCAGCCATTGTCGTGAATAATTTTAGGGCCATAATAAATCTCACTGCCGACCGATGACACCAACACATCCGGCGTAGGCACGCCCCATTCCTCTAATACCTCTTGCGCACTGTCAATGCGGCGCCCTGTGGCAATGCCAAAGCTAAATACATCGCCCTGCGCCCGCAAATATTCTAACAACTCGGCTAAACCCTTTGGATCGCCGATTAAAGTATTGTCGATGTCTGTGATGATTATGCGGTTACTGACGGGCAGTTTACGGGTAAATCTGAAACCTGCGGCATAAGGTTTATGCAATTCAATTTCTTGTTGCACACGTTCTAAATAATGCCCCGCATGTTGTGACCAAGAATAATGTTCTCGTACACCGGTTAAGCCTTGCTCAGAACACTGTTGCCACTGCTGCTTATCTTGCAATATGCCTAAAATGGCCTCGCCCATCGCCTTGCTGTCTAGCGGATCAACTAACACCCCGTTTTGACAATTTTGCACGATGTCACAAGGCCCGCCGTCATGGGTTGCCACGATAGGCAAACCGCTGGCAGCCGCTTCAATCAGCGTTAAACCAAACGGCTCAGTTAAGGCAGGATTGACAAACACACCGCCCGTTTGCGCCGCTAAACGGTAAAATTCCGGCACATCTTCAGATTGATGGTGTTTTGGATAGGCCACTTTGCCATATAAATCGTAACGGTCAATATCAAGCAAAATATTTTTCAGCACTTGCCGCGTGCCTTTTTCCATGTCGCTAATCACATCACGATTACCGGCGACTAATACTAAATTCGCCGCCTCTTGCAAGGCAGGGTTTTCGCCATAAGCTTTAATTAAACCATTGATATTTTTACGCTCATCGGCACGCGATAAGGCCAAAATCATCGGTTTTTCCGGTTGTTGTAAAAAGCGGTTTAATTCTTGTTGTAACTGTGCAGAAGCTGCTTGTTTAGAAGTGGTGCAGAAACGGCTTAAATCCACACCCGGTGGGATGACGACCATGCGTTCTGGCACATAATTATCGTATTGTGCGTATTGTTCTTGCACTTCTTGATGAGTGCTAGTGATCACCAAAGAGGCGGAATTTAACGCCACTTCTTCCGCTTCAATGCGGCGTTTAATGCGGTAACGCTCATCAATTTGCGCTTCGGTTAAGCCTTTTTCTAACAAGCGTTCTTGTTTCACCAAGCCTAATGAATGCCCCGTAAACACAAACGGCACTTCTAACACATTGGCTAACATGGCGCCGACATAACCGGCATCGGCATAATGACCGTGAATCACATCGGGCAAGCGTTGCAAGCGGCGGAAATGTTGTAAGGCTTGATCAATAAAGCTTTCTAAATGTGGCCATAGACTTTCTTTGTGTAAATAGCGACGGGGGCCGCACGGGAGACGTACAATATGCGCTTTATCGCTGAGTTGTTCCTCTGTTTGCGCATAATCGCTGGAGACTTTTGGGTCAAAAATTTGGCGGGTGAATAAATCAACTCTCCCCACATCGGGACTTTTGCCCAATTCTCTCGCCAGTTCCACGACATATTTGATTTGTCCGCCGGTATCGGCATCGCGGCCTAATTCGATATTGTCGCCGCGCACCAGACCATGAATACTAATATGCACAATATAAAGAGGCTCTTGTTTCATCGTTATTGCCTATTCGCTTAGGTGAACAGTTGATAACGGCTGAGGTTGAGCAGATGTGTAGCAGGCAACTGAAAGGGGTAGCACGCGCACTGTAATCCTGCTAACGGGGATAAATCCTCCAACATAAAATAAAGGGGTAAATTGGAAACCTCAGCGAGTACGCGCTTTCGGGTTGTATTTGAATGCGTTTTTCATAAAACACAGTTAATATTTAGGGATAAAAGCCTATTTATAAACCGTTGTGGCATTATTAACTTGATTTAATTACAAAATTAGCACATAGGAAATCATAAATGCGTGTCCAGTTCTTCTCTCTAGCCATTATATTTTTAGCATTATTATCAACTGCTTGTGCAAGTCGCACCCCCGTCGTGCAACAGGTTTCGAGTGTCGATCAAGCGCGTTGTAAGTTTTTAGGCATTATCACGGGCAGTTCTTTAGTTGGCGGCGATAGCTCTCAAGTCGGTTTAGGCAACGCACAGACAGAAGCGCTGATGCAAGCGCGTTTAGTTAAAGCAACCCATGTGATTTGGGTCGAAACAGAAAGCAAACCTAGTGGTTCACGAGTCGCTGGGCAAGCCTATGAATGCAAATGATTTCAACACTTTAAAAGCAGGTTGTGAGGAGAGTAAACAATGTTCCAATTAAGTGTTCGTACATTGCTGCTAGCAAGCCTTGTGAATAGCAGTTTAAGTGCATCGGCGATGGCTGCTAATTTACTGCCTGATACTGGGCAAACCACCTGTTATGACCGTTTAGATGCGGTTGAATGCCCTGCAAGCGGTGCTGATTTTTACGGTCAAGATGCACAACAGCAAGGCAATGAGATGAATTACAGCCTGAATGCTGATGGCACAGTGACGGATAATGTGACCGGCATACAGTGGCAAGCTGATCCCGATACTAATGGGGATGGGACGATTAACGCCAGTGATAAGCTGACTTATAACGGTGCGCAAAGTTACTGCGAAAACTTAACTTTAGCGGATTATGACGATTGGCAATTGCCGAGCATTACGCAGTTATATTCCTTAATCGATTTCGCTGGTGAGGACATCAGCAATTACAACGGCACGGATACTACCGGTTTAAAACCGTTTATCAATACTGCTTATTTTGCCTTTGCTTATGGCGATACCAGCGCAGGCGAGCGCTTAATTGATTCGCAATATGCTTCTAGCACACTGTACACCAGCACCACGGCCAATGATGGCGGTAGCACTTTATTCGGCGTTAACTTCGCCGATGGGCGCATTAAAGGTTACGGTTTGACTATCGCGAACCAAGATAAAACCTTTTTTGTTATGTGTGTGCGCAGTGGTAGCCAATATGGTATCCATCAGTTTGTCGATAATGGAGACAACACGGTGACTGATGACAGTTCTGGCTTAATGTGGGCGAAAGACGATAGCGGCATGACGCTGGATTGGGAAGCTGCTTTAGCATGGGCAGAACAGCAAAATGCGGCAAATTATTTGGGTTATAGCGATTGGCGTTTGCCGAATATCAAAGAGTTACAAAACTTAGTCGATTATACCCGCTCGCCCGATGCGACAAACTCTGCGGCAATTGATCCGCTGTTTAATGTCAGCACCATCACCAATGAAGCAGGTGTAAGCGATTATCCGTATTATTGGAGCAGCACCACACATCCAAGTTATGGCACTGTAGTCGGCGGTCAAGCCAGTTATGTAAGTTTTGGCCGCGCAATGGGTTATTTAAATAACATTTGGCAAGATGTACACGGTGCAGGCGCACAACGTAGCGATCCAAAAAGCGGTAATGCCAGCGATTATCCTCAAGCACATGGGCCACAAGGCGATGCACAACGGGTGTTTAACTATGCGCGTTTAGTGCGTGATGCGGGTAGCAATGACAATAACACCATGCCTGCCATTGATGCAGAAAACTTATTATTATTGCTGCCGACAACCGATGTCGAAGGCAAAGGCACTTATTACCTAAAATTGCATTTCGTTGGCTTTGATGCCCGTTATGGCATTGGCTTGATGTTTGAGTTAGTGGATATGACAGAAACCAGCGGTACAGCGACTGCTTCTTATAACATGGATACAGCTTTGATCAGTGTACCGAGTCTAGTGCTTGACGGGGTGTCGTTCCGTGTTGAGTTAAGTCAAGTTGCCGATGGAGATGCAGCGGGTTTGTTTGCGGTGACGGTGTTAGAGGAATAACGTTGGCTGCTATGCTTTATCTAAAACCAATATATTTGTTGTAGGATGGGCTGACGCAGGAAGCCCATCGTTTACCGCGACTGATGGGCTTCGTACCTCAGCCCATCCTACAATATGTTCAAACCTTAAAAGGAATACCATTATGCAAATGTCGATACAAGTACCCGATAATCTACCCATGCAGCGCATTCGAGAATTAGAGGAGAGTTTAAAAGCCGAAGCGCAGTTTTTTCATGACTTAGAACATAAGACACAACTTAGTAAAACGGAAAACCTTAAGTCGCTACTACTTTCAATGCCGAATGTGGGCGAGGATGATGACTTTAGTCGTCGTCAAGATTTTGGACGAGAACCTAACCTTGTTTTCTGATATTCAGCTTTTACCTGCACGACCGACTGTTTAGGCATGCTAACGACTTGTTGACAGTTATTGCAGACTGCAACTAACAAATTTTTTACAACACCTGTTTGCTCATTAAAACTAACATTGCGAACTAAATAAGTCGCTTGTGTTAAGCCACATTCAAAGCAAACAATCTGCCTTGTATCGCCTTCTTTAGCAATGCTCATCATGAAATCTCGCTAGATATTCCTAAAACAATCCCTCCAAATACGGCAACAACCCCTTCTCATTCAAAATCTGCAACTTAAACATGCTACTCATCGCATGCGCCTTTTCATCTTCTAAACCTGACACCAGCAAAATTGCGTGGTTAGGGTCAATATTTAAGCGTTTGCGCAATTCTTGATATTTATTGATTGAATCCCGAAACTCGCCCGATTTACACTCAATCCACAATGGTTTGCCATTGACGAGAAAAAAGGTATCTAATTCATTTTGCTCATGTTGTTGTGCAGAAGTGATAATTGAGCTACGCAGGCAGGCAAAAGGTAGCTTTTTTGCCAGTAAAAACGAAGCCACTTTCATTAAGCAATACCACTCTAACCAATCACCATTAAAGAAATTTTGGATTTGTGGGCTGTTGTTTAAGGTAATGGCAATGGCATTTCTATTTTTAATAAAATGCTGGCGAGTAAAAAACGCATATTCATAAGCTTGTTTACAGAAATCTTTTAATAATTTGGCTTCGGCATGCGTATAGTCGTTTAACTCAAAGGTAAACCGATCATAACCTTTTCGTTGTCGATAACGAATCCCATCTAACAAGGCATCAAAAGTCTGTAAGTTATCGCCTAACATCACTGCAATTTCATCAAAATAGCCTGAAATATCAGAGCCTTTCACATTAGGTTCGATAACAATATTTCGCTGTCTAAACCACTCAATAACAGGCTGAAAATTATTTAATAAGGCAGATGCCTCTTGATGAGAAAAAGCATAGCCTTTATTGCCTTCTGCTAATGGTGTGTCATGCGCTTTCAGTTCTGTTTGCTGTAAATTAGTAAACTGTTTTTGTAAGTTTTGATGGGTTTGCGTCAGTTGCGCTAATTTTGCCTGTGTTTTTTCATAAACATGCTTTAAGGTGTTAAAGTCTTGATTGGCTTTTTGATATTGCTTAACTGCTGCTTCTACTAATTTTATCGTATCAACCACTTTTGCGGTTTGCTTGCATTTAGGGCAAGGTGCCGTTTTGCCCAAATGTTGGTTTGCCACTTCTTTTAAAAACTGGCAATGTGGGCATCTTAAAATAGCCATTTGCAAACACCATCCTTTTTCTGCAAAAAAACTGATTGTATTTCAAGACTTATAGCCTAGCAAGCACTGTTCTCAGCGTTTTTGCTGCCTTTCTGTCTATTCAAGTATTTAAAAAGCCCGTTTACATACCAACTAATAAAACAATCTTCGTGTTTACGCCATTTTTGCCGTTAAACACCACACACATCAGCCCTAATTTCGATGAAACAGCTTAAGAAACCGTTATGTACGAACAAATTTCCCATACGCTGCTTAATCATATCCTTGACAACCTCAGCATTACCTTACAACGCCAAGACTTGCGGCATTTTTATACCCGTCTAGGTGCTAACTTTTACACTATTCACAGTCTTTTTCAGCGGCTTTACGGCCATCGCCAAGACTTTAACCAGCAAATGATCAGACTGGTAGAAACCATGGCGTGTCAATACATTGCCCGCGATCCTGAATTGAAAGCCTTAGACATGGAACGCGAACATGATTACAACTGGTTCTTGCGCGAAAACATTGTCGGCACTGCCTTATACACCAATGCGTATTCAGGCACTTTAAGCAATATGGCGGAAAAACTGCCGTATTTACAAGAATTAGGTGTGAATTTAGTCCATATCATGCCCTTATTGCGTTGTCCACAAGGCAATAGTGACGGCGGTTATGCAGTGAGCGACTATCGCGCAGTCGATGAACGTGTCGGTAGCATTGAGGATTTACGCGAGTTGTCGAAAGCATTTCGCCAGCGCAAAATGTTATTAGCCCTAGACGTGGTGTTAAATCACACCTCTGATGAACATGAGTGGGCGCAGCAGGCGATGGCGGGCGATGAGACTTGCCGAGGTTATTACTATATTTTTGATAATCGAGAAATTCCCGATATTTTCGAGCAAAGCATGCCAGAAATTTTCCCCGAAACTGACGCGGGCAATTTCACTTGGAATGCGCAAATGCAGAAATGGGTCATGACGGTGTTTCATGGCTACCAATGGGATTTAAATTACAATAATCCGGCTGTGTTTATCGAAATGCTGGATAACATGCTGTATTTAGCCAATTGCGGCACGGATATTTTGCGCTTAGATGCGGTGGCGTTTTTATGGAAAAAAATCGGCACGACTTGCCAAAATGAGCCGGAAGCGCATTTGATTTTGCAGGCCATGAAAGCCTGTTGCCAAGTCACTGCCCCTGGTGTGTTATTCATTGCGGAAGCGATTGTGGCACCGGTCGAAATTATTAAATATTTTGGTGAAGATGCGATTCGCAGCAAAGAATGTGAAATTGCCTATAACGCGACTTTTATGGCTTTGTTATGGGATGCGATGGCGACTAAAAATGCCAAATTATTAAATTTTGGTTTAGAAAGTTTGCCGCATAAATTAGAGCGGGCAACGTGGTTAAATTATGCCCGTTGTCACGACGATATTGGTTTAGGTTTTGATGATAATGATATTCGCCGCGCAGATTATGAGCCGTTTGCCCATCGCCGTTTCTTAATAGATTTTTACACCGGCAAATTTGAAAGCTCCTTAGCCAGTGGCGCACCGTTTATGTTTAATCCTAAAACCGGTGATGCCCGCATTTCAGGCCGTTTAGCCTCGTTATTAGGTTTAGAAAAAGCCTTAGAAATTGACGACAGCAATGAAATTCAATTATCCATTAAACGCATTTTATTAATGCACAGCATTATCATGGCCTTTGGTGGCATTCCGCTGCTGTATTATGGCGATGAAGTGGGTTTGATGAACGATTATGATTACTTAAACGATCCGACTAAAAGCGATGATAATCGCTGGATGCATCGCGGTGACATGGATTGGCAAGTGGCAGAACGTCGCCATATTGCGGGCAGCCCAGAGGCGTTGATTTTTAGCGGTATTCAGCGTTTAATCGCCGCCCGCAACGATTCGCCAGAATTTGCTGATTTTAATACTCGTAAGCTGTTAACGGTCGAAAACCCGCATATTTTCGCTTTTTTGCGTTGGGATTACGTGAACACGCAAAAGAAAACCTTAGTGTTAGCCAACTTTAGTCACTTGCCGCAACATTTAGATTTCAGCTTGTTAGAACAACATGGCTTTGATCGCAATCGACGTATTATCGATAAATACAGCGGTAATGAGCCGGTGCATTATAGTGGTCGTTTGTTGTTGCAAGCGTATGAGTTTTATTGGTTAACAGAAGCAGTGAATTAGGTTGTTTTGGTCGAGTAGCCCCAAGGAACTTCCCCTTGAGGCTCTCACAGAACCGAACGTGAAGCTCTCACTTCATTCGGCTCTTCTCATTCAACCATTGGAAAAAAAAAGATTTACCCGAGAGCAAACCAACTTGGATACCGACAACG
>QKBZ01000205.1 GCA_003245895.1 Beggiatoa sp. | reverse complement strand
ACGTATTTCTCGTTTAGTCAGAAAAACGCTCTCTTTTTCAAAAAAGATTGAAAATCACATCGGTGCTATCTGGAATTTTATCCATCATTATAATGAGACAATTCAGTTAAGAGTTCCTGTTTATAACGGTTTCTGTTGATCTTTCTTATGTCAGTAGCCTTTTAAAATCAGAAAGTTACGAAACTTCCTGCGATAGATATTGGTGCGATCAACAGAAACCGTTATAAACAGAAGAGTTCAGTCTCCATAGCACTACTATTACAGGACTACCAAAGCTTATTATCAGCATCTAGTCAAAGACAATGGCTTAAAGAAAATTCAGGCCGTTTGTGCCGTTATGCGCAAACTCTTACATGCAATTCATGCCATGTTTAAAACAGGTAAACCTTTTGACGGAGAGCGTTTTTATCATTTACCCAAAGCACAAACTGCTTGCCCCTTGCTCAAACAGTTTGTGGATGTCTTTATCAATATTTTTTATGGAAAAAGACTGTTTTTTACTTGACGGGGAACAGAGTATCTACGATGCTTTGTCATCCTTAACTTAATAGCAGTCGTTAGCGAGGTAAAATTGCCCTCCCCCCCAACCAAACCTTCTTCTAAAATTACCTATCCTCCCACAACACCTGCAAATAAAACTGTCGTGGCACTTCTGACACAATAAAATCAGAGCCTTCGGATTCATATTCTAAATGGCGGCTGTCTAGCAGATTTGCGCCGCTTAAGCTCAACTCTAATTGTTTGCTGACTTGCCATGCAAGGCGTAAATCGACTGTGTTGTAAGCCTCAATGCATTCTCCCATTAAAATCACTGGACTGGCGAAGTCACAAACTTTATCCACATAACGCAACCATAAATCGCTTCTAAAATTGTCGGCGATTTGCCAGCCCGTGCGCAAGGAAGCCTGATGTTTTGCCATTGAGGTATTTGTGTCACTGTCTAACCACGTATAGGCTAATTGCATAAAATAACGGGTATCCGGCTGCCATGTTAAAACAAGTTCTGAGCCATAGTGTTGTGCCTCACCTTGATTGGTGGGATAACTGTCAAAATAGAAGATACCATCTTGCACATACGATGAACTTTGATACTCCATCAAATCTGTATAATCATGCACAAAGGCCACCGCCTCCCAGTTGAAATGAGGGCTTGCTTTTTGTCGCCAGCCTAGCTCGTAGGCGGTTAAATACTCTGACTCAAAATCCTCATTGGCAGAAAACACAGCGAACTGTTGTGCGCCAACTTGCATTTCATAGCGGGTTTCTTGCTCAAAGCGGCTAGCCGGTCGCACAGCGCGGGCAACGGACAACCATGCGCTATTTAACTCATTAGGTGTCCATAATAAGCGGACATTTGGTAGAAATGCTGTGCCTGAGTTTTCGTAATGCTCTACTTTTGCCCCTAAGGTTAATATCCAGCGATCTGGCGATAACACAAACTCATCTTGCACAAAGCCGCTAAACAAATACATTAACTTATCGGTTTCTTTAAAAGAAAAGCCATTCGCTGTTTCTAATTCATTCGACATACGGCGGGCATTTAAACCCCAAACAAGATCGTGATTTTGATACGGTGAGAAACGGTGTTGCCATTCAATATCAAAGGCATTGGTCTTATCTGGCAATACGTTATTGGTTTGCTCAGAGTTTTGAAAATACATTTGCAAATGCCAATCTTGCTCCGCATTCTCTGCACTACTGATGCGCCCTAATAAATTGTAGTTTTCACTGTTGATGGTCGTGGCTTGGCGCGTGTTCCAAATACCATCTTCTAAAGTATTGCGGGTCACGTCTGCACTCACACGCCAGCGGTAATTGCTCGGCGTTTTGCCATCCATGCGCATGCCGACGGTCTCTTGTCGCCAGCTATCATCAAGTGAAGTATTAGAGTAACGATCACGATCATGGCGTTTTACATATACGCGGTAAGTATTTTGCCCGTATTCATCAAACGCGCCCCCATAACGCAAATGCACAAAGCCTTCTTCATGTGAACCGCTACCGGCAGCAGCTAACCAGCCTTGTGTCTCGGCAGAGTCTTTAGTAAGGATGTTAATCACACCATTGACTGCATTCGCGCCCCACAAGGTGCCACCAGGTCCTCGGATGATTTCAATGCGTTCAATGTCTTCGAGCAAGGTATCGACGGTGTACCAACGGGTGCCGCTAAACTCCCACGAGTACACATTGCGCCCGTCTAACAGCACCAGCAGTTTATTGGCATACAGTGAATTAAAACCGCGTGTTGAGATTGCCCATGTGTGCGCGTTAAAACTGGCGACTTCCATGCCGGGCACCATGCGCAGCAGTTCGGGGATAGTTGTTTTACTGGAACGACGAATGTCATCTGCGGTAATCACAAAAATGGCGGAAGCTGATTTAGATAAAACTTGTAGTTTCTTTGCAGCAGAGATTACTTGAACATCTAATAGCTGTTCTAAATCTAATTCCATCAACATATCTTTAGTATTGAGCGTTTCTGTTTGTGCATGGCTTAAACAGGGCAGCAACAGCAGTGCACACAGTAAAACAATGGTGCGTAAGTGGGTAATAAACTTTAAGTAGGGGTTAACAATGATGCTCATAGGGTTCTTTTTTATGGGTAGAGAAAGCGAGATTAGTTTAGTGTTTTTGTGATGATTAGGATATTTTAATAAGTTAAGTAATTAAATAGTATTTGTAGGGTGTGCGAAATCCCACACGGTATATCGTTTAATAATGGATGAGGTTTAGGTGGGATTTTGCCCACCAGCCCCCGCACGGTGGGCAAAACGCCGATTGAGTTTAAGCGACACATTTAAAACCCTCGGCGGCGTTTCGCACACCCTACACGCAATCGGTCGCCTTTGTCGGCTGATTGTAGTATGTTAAGCGTCACGGCAGATGACGGCTGTCGCCTTATCCGCCCTACGTGAAACCTCAATGGCGTTACGCCTGCTCCTCATAATCATAATAATCTGCTTGCGTGCCGTCGCCTTTTTCTTTTCCAACCGCAACGCCCTCAGCATGAAAATACACGCGCTTATCCTCCTCAGTCTTTTGACTTATCAACACGCTTTCGCGGCGAACTGTGACAAACTCAGTAAGCAAGCGGATCAAAGCTTCGAGAAACAACAATACAGCACTACTTTTAAGCAATATCAGCAGTTAGCCGAGCAATGCCCAAAACAACGCGGCGAGGCGTGGTTGCGGCAGGGTTTGGTGTTGCAAAAGCAGAAGAAAACGAAAGAGGCGGAGCAGGCGTATTTGACTGCGTTAGAGAATCTCTCTGCTGCCGATGAAATGCGGGTGGCGGCTTTGAATAACTTAGCCACTATTTACGAGCAGCAATCCTTATTCCCTAAAGCAGAGCCGTTGCGACAAGAAGCGTTAGCGATTCGCCAGAAGTTGTACGGCGAGACGCATGAGTATGTCGCGTATAGCTTGAACGAGTTGGCGCGTTTGTATAATCGGCAAGAGGAATACCGCAAAGCGGAGCCGTTGTTAAAACAGGCGTTAGCGATTAAAGAGGAATTGTTAGGCGCAGAGCATGCCAGTTTAGCCTCTAGTTTGAATAACTTAGCCATGACCTATGCCGAGTTAGGCGAGTATGCCAAGGCGGAGGCGTTGTATCAGCGGGCGTTGACAATCCGTGAGCAGGAGTTGGGCGCGGATAATGTGGAGCTTGCCAGCCCGTTGAATAATTTGGCTCGCATGTATAGCGCGATGGGCGATTTTGCGCGGGCGGAGCCGTTGTTTAAACGTGCCTTGTCCTTGCGACAAAAAGCTTATGGCACAGAAGACCCTAGCGTGGCGACCAGTTTAAGCAATTTAGCATTTTTGTATCAGTCTCAGCGCGAGCTTGATCAAGCGGCGGATTATTACCGGCAAGCCTTGGATATTTGGTCAAACACTTTGGGCGAGCGTCATCCTGATGTGTTAACCACTTTGAACAATTTAGCGGCGTTGTATAAGGCGCAAGGGCAAGGCGAGTTAGCCGAGGCGACGACGCAATATGTGTTAAGTCTGCGCGAGGAAGCATTAGGCAGTTTGCATCCGCGTGTGGCGAATACTCTGAATAATTTAGCGGTGTTGCATCAGCGTGGCGGCGATTTGAAAACGGCTGAGCAGTTTTATTTTCGCGCCTTGCATATCGCCAGTCAGAGCGAGCAGAAGACGTTGCAATGGTTTGTGCAGAGTAATATTAGCGAGTTGATGAGTCAGCAGCATTATTTACGGATGGCGATTTTCTTTGGTAAGCAGTCGGTGAATAGTTTGCAGCAATTGCGTGTCGGTTTGGACAACATGGACGCGGAGTTGCGCAAGACCTTTGTGCAGCGTAAGAGTTATGTGTATGAGCATCTTGCTAATGCTTTGTTAAATGCGGGGCGTTTGCCGGAGGCGCAGCAGGTGTTGGCGATGTTAAAAGAGGAGGAGTATTTCGATTTTATCGGGCGCGATGTGAAGGCGGATAATCGACATACGTTGATCGGGTTTAACCAGTTAGAGAAGCATTGGACGACCAGTTTAACGCAGTTAAGCGATGCCTTAAGCAAGTTGGCGGTGGAGATTACGGATTTAGAGCATGATCCGAAAGCGGATACCGAAAAGTTGCAGCAGTTACAGCAGACCTATCAAGGGGTGCAGCGCAGTTATTTCCTTGTCATTCAAGGTTTACAGACGGCGGATATGCCGGAGCCGCCGATTTTGTCGCCCTTGCGTTGGCAGGCGCAGCAGAAGCAGTTGCAGGCGTTGGGCGCGGGTGTGGTGTTGATCAACTATATGTTAGGCGCGGATCGCTTGAATATTCTGCTGACCACGGCTGAGGATCAGTTGTTAAAAACGGTGGAGTTGGATCGGGAGGTGTTGAATCAGCAGGTATTGGCCTTGCATCAGGCGTTGCAAGACCCCTTGTTGCCGCCGTTAGAGCCTGCACAGGCTTTGTATCAGAGTTTGATCGCGCCGATTGCTGAGGATTTGCAGCGTTTAGGGGCAAAGGTGTTAATGGTGTCCTTGGATGGCACTTTGCATTATATCCCGTTGGCGGCGTTGTATGATGGCGAGCAGTATTTGGCTGCATCTTATGCGGTGGTGAATTATACCCCAGCGGTGGCGGATCATTTGGCGCAGGCGCGGCAGGCGGAGTGGCAGGTGGCGGGTTTAGGTTTGAGTGATGCGGTTGAGGGGTTTAATCCGTTGCCGACGGTGCCGAAGGAGTTAGAGGGCATTATTGTGCATGGCGCGGATGATGCGGATGGTGTGGTGTCGGGGAGCTTGTATTTAAATCAGGATTTTACGGCGGATCGTTTGAGTGAGGTGTTGGATAGCACTTATCCGGTGGTGCATATTGCGAGTCATTTTGTGTTTAAGACGGGGACGGAGAGTGCGTCGTTTTTGTTGTTGGGCACGGGTGAGCATTTGAGTTTGGCGCAGATTCGTCGTCAGTATCGGTTTGATAAGTTGGATTTGTTGACCTTGTCGGCGTGCGAGACGGCGGTGGGTGCGAGTGGTGATGGTAAGGCGGGTAGCGAGATTGAGGGCTTTGGTGCGTTGGCGCAGCAGCAGGGGGCGCGGGCGGTGTTGGCGAGTTTGTGGCCGGTGAATGATGATAGTACGGGTTTGTTTATGCAGCAGTTTTATCAGTTTCAGGTCAAGGATGCGTTGAATAAGGCGCAGGCGTTGCAGCGGGTGCAGCAGGCGTTTTTAAAGGCTGCGGAGGCGGATTCGACGTTGCCGTATTATTTGACACATCCGTATTATTGGGCACCGTTTGTGTTGATGGGGAATTGGTTGTAGTTAGGGTTTGTTGTTGTTTCTGGCGGCGAAGTGTTCTAGCAGGAGTCTGTGTAGGAATAGGTAGCCGCCACCGATGCGGCGGAGTAGGAATAGGTGGGCGGCGTAGTTTAGGAATTTGGGGTAGTTTAGGGGGGTGTAGCGGAATAGGGTTAGGGCTAGGCGGAGGGAGTAGTGTTTTAGGGCTGTGAGTCCGCCGTAAAATAAATAGCCTGCGAATGTCGTTGCCACTATTGTTTGTAATAAAGTTAGATTGGATTGTGTTAAAGATGTAGCTGCTAGCCAAAAAATGGGTGTGAATATGCACAAAAGTCCTGCCCCAAATAAGCCATTATGCAGTGCAGCGTGAATCCCTTGGTTAGGTTTTGTTTTATCATTGATTTTGCCTTTTTTCATGCCTGCTTCAGTCAGCTCGACAACCAGCCCGACAACCAACCCGATAACCAGTCCGACAATCAGCCCGATAACTAGCCCGTAAACCAGTCCGACAATCAACCCGATAACTAGCCCGATAACCAGCCCGACAATCAGCCCTGTTTTGATACTTTGCCACCAAGAGGCTTGAAACTGTGACCATGACCAAGTGAGTTCTTCTTCTGGTTTAATTTCAGCCAGCCCAATAAGCAGTCCAATAAGCAGCCCGCTAACCAGTCCGAAAACCAGCCCGAAAACCAGCCCTGAAACCAGCCCTGAAACCAGCCGAGCAGTCCAACGCTGTCCCAAACTGCCCAACCAATCTAGCTGCAAATCCTCAACTAAAAACACCGTTTGATCCCGCGTTTTTAACTGCTGTGCTAACCACGTTAACCCCGTCAACACCCTCTCTTTTTGATATAAAACAGACTCATCCCGCCGCTTAAACATTTTCTCAATATACAACTCAAACACCTGCGCCCGCCGTTCTTCCACAGACGACACTGCCGCCATTGCGCTGGCTTGCTCCCCCAAATACGCTAAGGTCATCACATTTAACATCAACGGTGATAAAGCAAGTGTTTGTAACTCCTCATCCACTGCCAAAGTCTCACGCAAACCCGCCAAAGCATCCCCAGCTTGTGCTAAATAGACTTCTACCTGCTGCACAGTCAACGGCTGCAAGCGCACTGCCCCGCGCAATTTCAAACGCTTATCCGCCTGATGCAACAACCCATACTCATGCACCCGACAACACACCGCCAAGCCCGACACACCATAATCCGCAGACTCAACAAAGGCATTAATCGCCACCACACATGCCGCCCGCTTCTCCTCTGCCACCTCATCCAAACCATCTAACAATGGCACAATACGCCGCGCCCGCAACCAACAATCCGCCAACTTAGGCGACACCTTATATTTATCCTTAAACTCTTGCGTTAACCACTCCGCCAAAGATAACTGCGACTGCTTTGCCCAACTGGACAAATTAAACACCACTGGCACACGGCTTTTATCTTGCGCCAATAACGCCTGTGTTAACTGCAATAAAGTAATGGTTTTCCCCGAACCCGGTTCACCCAAAATCAATAAAAACCGCTCAACCTCCTCAAACACCTCTGCAATCGTCCGCTCTGCGGGCAACACCTGTTTAGCCTTCTGTGGCAACTCCAACACCGTCGCCCAAGGATTCTGCACTTGATCCGTCGCCCACTCCTTGCCTAACTCAATCTGCACCTGCTGATGCAACTGATCCTGCAAATACCCCGTAATCCAAAACCGCTCAACCATACGCCGCAACGCCCGCAAATCCGCCTCATCCTCCGCACTCAACTCCCCCACAGCCCCCACCGCATCATAAAACGGCTCCGCAATTAACCGGCAACCGGCCTGCGTTCCGCACCAACCTTGCAAACCCAAGGCAGGACGTTTATGTTTACCTTTCAATAACTCATCGGCATAACTGGAAAGTGTTTCTAAATTAGCCCTTTGCACTAACTCATGCGCTAATTTGCTGTGTGCCGTACTCTCTAAATTACCAAGATCAATATCCAACTCATAAAACAAACCCCGCAAAATATCAGATTCAAAACAATCTGCTAAATTCTGGGCAAAGTTTAATCTTTCAGTAATCGATAACTCAGTCATTTGAGAATGCCGTTTAATTGGGGAATGAAAGGTTTAAAAACTGGCTTTAATACTGTCTAGCTGCAAAATGCTCTAATAATAAACGGTGTAAAAAGACATAGCCACCGCTGAGGCGGCGGAATCGGTCATTTTTTTGCTTGTTTTTAGGTTTCTCGCTCCCACGCGCTTTGCGTGGTAGCAAGTCCCGACGCGCCTGCGTCGCGAAATGCTGAACACAGCCTACTCCGACACTCGGCGCAGGCGCGCCGCAACAGTTTCCCACGCAAGGCGCGTGGGAACCAGAGAAAACACCCCATCTTACCAGTATTGTTTCGACACTATACGGAGTCATTTTGCAATGAATGCAGACACATTACGAAATTTGTTATACAAACTGTTGCCGTATTATCTGCTGATGATATTCATCGTCACCGCCGTAGGCAGTTTGCTGAACTATAAAATACACGATGAATGGAAAATGGGAGACTGGCTGATTAACTATGCGGGGGGATTTGTCAGGAGGGGCTTTACCGGCGAAATTTTCGCTTTATTATCAAACACCTTTTCTATCAACCCCAGTATTTTTGTCATCATCACACAGCTAAGCTGTTATGCACTATTTTTTTACTTTGCCTACCGCTTACTGAAAAATGTAGACATTTTAAAATACTGGATATTAATTATTTCGCCGTTTATCTTCACCTTTCAAATCACTGAGTTTGAAGGCGGCTATCGAAAAGAAATTATCTATTTTGCGATTTTAAGCTTTTTAGCCTACGCAAAAACCACTTATCAAAAAGAAAAATTTGAACGCCTCTTTTTAGTATTTCTAGCTTTATACTCACTGCTTATTTTAAGCCATGAAATGCTCGCCGTATTTGTACCTTATCTGCTAATACTCTACTTAATTAACAATCCATTAAGCTCTAAAAAAGTCACCACACTTGCTGTACTGGCCTTACCACTGCTCGCCAGCATGTTGCTCAGCATTTATTACAAAGGCTCCGCCGAACACAACGCCCTGATTCTGCAAACACTGTCAAACCTTGGCTATCCTGTCTCTCAAGGCGGCGCAATTGCAGCCCTAAGCTATCCCGCAACACACGGCCTCACCAGAGTATTAGAAGAAATCAACAAATATTATTTTGCTTATCTCAGCGTTGCCGCCTTATCACTGCTCGCCTTTATCCCTGTCTGGCCTAGCCTCCGCGCCGTGTTAAAACACAAACTCAGCTTGATTGCTATCCTTGCCAGCATCTTCGGCACCTTTGTCATTGCGATGTTTGCCTTAGACTGGGGCAGACTGCTGTATATCCACTTAGTGTCACTGTTTATCGTTTCGCTGGCATCAGAAAAAATAAGCATTATGAGTGCAAGCAATAACACTGCTAACGAAACCCCAGCACCGAATAAATTAATCATTCTGCTGGTGTTAATCTGGGCAATGACCTTTTCCATCCCGACTTGCTGCATTTCAGAAAGCGTTATCGCGCAGCAGTTTAGCCAGATGAATTATATTAACCTTGCGTATTGGGTGCTTGGGAAGCTTTGAGGTAGGTTCTCGCTCCCACGCGCTTTGCGTGGGAGCAAGTCTTGACGCGCCTGCGTCACGAAGTACCGTAGAAAGTGGATAAACAGATCAAACTAAAGTGCCAGCACACGGCGCAGGCGCGCCGCTACGGATTCCCACGCAAGGCGAGGCTGTCAAAGAACCGTTAAAAAAGTATAATTTTCCTACATTCCAACCCAAAGCAGTTAATAGAGTCAAAATGACAACACGTCGTTACAAAGTCGGAGTTAATCGTCAGCAAGTCAGCTTGTTGCCGC
>QKBZ01000043.1 GCA_003245895.1 Beggiatoa sp. | reverse complement strand
TTGTTCATGTAACAAAATGACAACACGAAATACTCCGATGAAAAAAGCATTTTTTCAAAGTGGAAGTTTTCGTGTACCTATTGCCGAGTGTTTTCTTTTTATTTTGGCTATTGACTGGGTTATAACAGGTCGGATAAGGCGTTAGCCGTCATCCGACATGGCTAGAATACTGTATATCGGCCAGTTTTCTGTCTGGAAAGCAGGTTACACGCTCTAATTTCAGCCTGATTTCTAGCTTTTGCGGCTGATGACGGCTGCCGCCTTATCCGCCCTACGTGAAAATATAGCTTTAATTTAGGGCGAGGACTTTGACTCAGAATCTACACACAACACAAGACAGCAGGCAACAGTCATTGTATGCTTGAGCCTTGGTAAGTTGTAGGATTGTTGGTTATGTTAGTCTCTCGTATTTTTATCGTTTTATTCCCGATTTTTGCCATTGTGTTGATTGGCTACTTATATGCACGCATGCGCCCTTTAGACATGGCGGCAGCTAATCGCATGAACATGGAAATTTTTACGCCTGCTTTATTACTAAATGTATTAGCAGATAAAAGTTTTGATTTAACGGCTTATTGGCAATTGGCATTAGCGGGTTTAGTGATTGTATTAGGCTCTGGTTTATTAGTATGGCCTTTATTGCGTTTCTTATCGGTTTCTCCGCGTACTTTTATCCCTGCCATGATGTTTACTAATACTGGTAATATTGGCTTGCCGGTTTCTTTATTTGCCTTTGGTGAAGCCGGTTTAAATGCAGCGGTTATGTTATTTATTGCCACTAACACTGTGCATTTAACGCTGGGTATCTCCATTGTTAACCCACATGCCCATTGGCGCAGTTTATTAAAAACGCCAATGATCATCGCAACTGTATTGGGGCTGAGCTTAAGTGCCTTGCAATGGCCATTACCTGACTTGATCGCTGTACCCATCGATATGCTGGGTAAAGTGTCTATTCCTTTAATGTTATTTGCATTAGGCGTGCGCTTAATCGATATTGATTTATCCGATTGGCGTATTGGTGTAGCAGGTGCCATTTTATGCCCGCTAACAGGCGGTATTATGCTGGCTATTCTCTGGCCTTGGTTAAGCTTATCGCCCTTGCAGTTAGCAGTATTGTTAAGTTTTGCAGTATTACCACCTGCGGTAATGAATTACATTTTTGCTGAGCAATACTGTCAAGAACCGAGAAAAGTAGCCTCTATTGTTTTATTAGGAAATGTTTTTAGTTTATTGACTTTGTCGCTTTCCTTAGCATGGGGGCTGTCACTTACCAGTTAATTTTCCTGCTTATAACACTTTCTGTTGATCGTGGAGAATTGAAGAAGCTTGAAGCCTGTCTTTGAAGGCGGATTATTGTAGAAGTTACCACACAACTACAACAACCACAGAACAAAGACAGGCAAAGATGAGTATAGAGGAGAAGCGAAACAAAGGGTATCAGACAATTCGAGTCTCATTTGAGCAAACAGAGTATGAGTTATTTCTGTCTGATAAAGCCATAGCGAAAGCTCAGATAGATGAGCTTTACAGCCAATACCCAGAACTTTTCCCTGAAGGAATGGCTCAGGGTTATGTTTTCTACGGATTCACGCAAGAATCAAGCAAACAAGGTTTGCGTTGCCGCCGGATTCAGCTTAAAAACAGAAGCTAAGCCGGTGTTTACGATTGCGCCCGCATTTGTGATGCCTTACATGCGAGGATTCACAGCAGACATAGAAAAAGCCTTATTTCTGCGACGTTTTGGTGTGCCGTTTTGGGGATTAACATATGTGTTCGGACATAACGATATGTTTTGGTACCGCACGGAGGTCAGTTTAGGTCATTTCAGCGTGCTTGCTACAACGGTGAAAGAGGCGGAGAAGTTGCCACAAGACTTGCTTGCAGATGAAAAGCATACTTGGCTCAATGGAAAACGTCGTTACCTTGCGATGACAGTAGGAGAAGGCTGTATTCTCGGTGCCTCTATGGCAAAGTCCGCATCACAAGCTGATTTGAGCAAAGCTTATGGTGTTTTTGCACAGGAAGCGAAGGCGGTGAAGGAAGATTATTCTCCTTGCACGGTAAATACAGATGGTTGGTTAGCCACTCAAAAAGCTTGGTTATCTCTGTTTCCAAGCGTGTTGGTCATTTTGTGTTTTCTGCATGCCTTCCTGAAGATTCGTGACCGAGCGACCAAAGGCTTGGAGGAATGGTTTGCCCCCATCAGTTCAAAGGTATGGGATGCCTACAAAGCACCGACTAAAGCTAGCTTTGCCCAACGCTTACGGCGTTTAAGAGAGTGGACTGAAAAAGAAGTACCGAATTTGCCGATGAAAAGCCATACACTGGATTTATGTGCTAAACGTGAGCAGTTCATCAAAAGTTACGATTGTGAAAAGGCTCACCGTACCAGCAATATGGTTGACCGGCTGATGAAGTTTATCGACAGAGTTTGCTTTGATGCACAGTATTTTCACGGCACTGAGAATTCTGCTGAGCAGCATGTCCGAGCTATAGTGTAATGGTCTAATAATCTTGAAGAGAAATATAGC
>QKBZ01000139.1 GCA_003245895.1 Beggiatoa sp. | reverse complement strand
GTGACCGTGCAGCGCAACTGCGCCTCCGGCCTCGAGGCGCTGCTCGCGGCGCAGATGCGGCTGCGCGCCGGCGAGGGCGACGTGTTCCTGGTCGGCGGCGCGGAGTCGATGTCGAACTTCCCTAACACCCACGGTAGACAGACTATGAACAACTATTACCAACACCATGTATTTTTTTGCACGAACCAACGTCCTGAGGGTAAAACCTGCTGTGAAAATTATCACGCCAGTGAAGTTCGACTGTATTTGAAAGATCGCGTTAAAGCCTTGGGTTTACATGGAGAAGGTAGAGTACGGGTCAATGTGACAGGCTGCATGGGACGTTGTGACTTTGGCCCCGTGTTAGTGGTCTATCCTGAAGGGGTTTGGTACACCTTTGTGGATCAAGAAGATATTGACGAGATTGTGGAAAAACATTTACAAGGCGGGCAAGTGGTCGAGCGTTTGCGGATACCAGAGCCAGAATAACAAATTCAAATTTACAGAACGCTATTAAAAACAAGTAGTTTTTCGTTTTCTCGTTCCCACCATTTGAGGGAGTTCTTTGACAGCCTCGGCATTTGGGAACGAGGGAGTAAGTTTTTTTACCATTCAGGAGTCTTTCATGCGCAAATTAATGTCTATCACCATCGCCACCCTCTTAACCAGCAGCCTATCCACCGCCCAAGCTCAAAGCGTAGGCGACATCTTCAAACAGATATTTTCCCAACAACAAAAAACCGAATCGCAAGCACCTGTTGAGCAGACGCAAAACGCTACGACGATCATACATTCGACCAATGACTTATCCGCAACTGAAGTCAACACCGGTTTAAAACAAGCTTTAACACAAGGCACACAATACGCGATTCAGTCCCTAGGCAAAGACGGCGGTTTTTATAACAACTTGGATATGCGCATCTTATTGCCAGACTCCTTCGCTTTGTTATCAAAGGGCTTAAATAAAATCGGACAACAGCAATTAGTAGACGATTTTGTCAAAGCCTTAAACACCGCAGCAGAAAAAGCCGTGCCTGAAGCGACAGAAGTATTTAGCAACGTGATTGAGCAAATGACGATTGCGGATGGCGTAAACATTCTTAATGGCGCAGACAATGCCGCGACTGAGTATTTTCGTGAACACGGCCTTGCTGAATTAACACAGCGTTTCTTGCCCATTGTGCAGCAAACCACAGAAGAAGTTGGCGTAACCTCAGCTTATAAAAAACTGAAAGAACAGGCGGCAGGTTTACAGATAGCAAGTCAATTAAGCAGCTTGCTAGGCAGTGCTGACCCAACGCAAGTGAATTTAGATGAATATGTCACAGAACAGGCGTTAGATCGCTTGTTTACCTTGATTGCCGAGCAAGAAAAAGATATTCGTAGCAATGCGAATGCGCGTGTAACGGATTTGTTAGAGAAGGTGTTTGGGAATTAAGCCCTGTGTAGACTGCATAAGCAAGGAGGCTGTGATAGCAGTATATGCTATCATTTCTTCATGAACAGCAAACATAGAAAAACGCTTGAAATTATCTTTACCGATCCTGTTAACGGCAATTTAGAATGGCGCAAAATTGAGGCACTATTTCTAGCACTTGGCGCAGTGCGTACAGAACGAGCGGGATCAGCCGTAAGTTTTGTATTAAACGATGTTCGTGTGGATTTCCATCGACCACATCCAGAAAAAGAAGCTTTACGGTATCGAGTAAAAGATGCTAGAGCATTTCTGATTCAAGCAGGTATCACACTATGAACATGATGAAATACAAAGATTATATTGCTCAAATTGAGTATGATGAAGAAGATCGTATTTTTGTTGGGCATCTTGCAGGCATCAAAGATATTGTTGGCTTTCATGGCACAACGGTTGATGAGCTAGAAAAAGCTTTTCATGAGTCTGTTGATAACTATCTTGCAATTAGTGAAGAAACAGGCAGACCGGCACAAAAGCCTTATTCTGGTAATTTAATGTTGCGCATCAGCCCTGAAATCCATGCTGCGGTGGCTACAGCTTCGCAAGTACAAGGAAAAAGCATTAATCAATGGGTTTCTGAAATTTTAGAGAAAGCTGTTCATATTTAAGTGATTAAGCATCAATATTACTTGCAAAATCACTCGGTGCATTGATTTTGACCGATTGCAATTGCTGCATAAATGACTTTTTAGGCCGTGGCGCGTGCTGTAACGACTGGATAATCTGATACACAGTTTCCAGATGTTGATTATCTACTTGGTCGATTGCACTTTTAAGTTGTTCCCGAGTGATCATGACCTGAGTTCGACGAAATTTCATATTAAAAACAGTGGTTAACTCGTTCCCACCATTTTGGTGGGAATGCGTACCGCGTCGCTCCAGCGGCGCGAGTCGCGGTTATACGCGGACTCATCTTGCTACTCGTGCCGCTGGAGCGACACAGCATGCATTCCCATCGGGACGACTCATCCTTATACATATTCTGCTCACAGTTTTTTATATGCGATGGACATAGCAATCTGATAGCCCTGAATTGCCCACATAAAATCCCTCAGTCGTTGCAATCCAATCCAAATCGATTG
>QKBZ01000093.1 GCA_003245895.1 Beggiatoa sp. | reverse complement strand
TAAACTTGCAAACTGCTGAACCTTTCTATAGTGTTAAAACTGGCTGGGGGTGTTCTGAACGGAGGATGTTGTGTGTTGCCACCAAGACGTTTAGAACTGAGATCATACCCTTTGAACCTGACCCGATTCAGCTCGGCGTAGGGAAGCATGTTCCTCTGCTTACTCATAGACGGCTCTCGCCCCCTCCTGTTATTTATTTTTATTCTAATCAGGATGTCTACGCATGAGTGCAAATCCCACTTCCTTATTCAACGATCCCATTGAGTTGGATGCCTTCACCTTTGAATCATTCCCTAATTCGCGCAAAATTTATGTGCAAGGCAGTCGCCCTGATCTGCAAGTCGCCATGCGAGAAATTAGTTTGTCAGAGACGCAACTCACGTCCGGCAGCACAGAAGCCAATGAGCCGATCACGGTTTATGACACCAGCGGTGCTTACACGGATGGCGATGTCAAAATTGATGTGCGTGCAGGTCTAGCTCCGTTGCGCCAAACGTGGATTGATGAGCGCCAAGACACAGAACAATTAAGCCAAGTTACCTCACAATATGGTCATCAACGCTTAACCGATGATCGCTTAGATGAAGTGCGTTTTCCGAACTTAACGCCACCGCGTCGTGCTAAAGCCGGTCACAATGTGACGCAATTACATTATGCACGCCGTGGCATTATCACGCCGGAAATGGAATATGTAGCGATTCGGGAAAACCAACGCTTACAAACCGCGATGCAAAGCCCCCATTTGCGCCAACAACACGCGGGGCAAAGTTTCGGTGCCAATATGCCGAAAGAAATCACGCCCGAATTTGTGCGCGCTGAAATCGCCAGCGGACGTGCCATTATTCCTGCCAATATTAATCACCCTGAAATTGAACCGATGATCATCGGGCGTAATTTCTTAGTGAAAATTAACGCTAATATTGGTAACTCGCCGACCACTTCTTCCATCGCCGAAGAAATCGAAAAAATGACATGGGCGATCCGTTGGGGTGGCGATACGGTGATGGATTTATCGACCGGCAAACACATTCACGAAACCCGCGAATGGATTATCCGCAACTCGCCAGTGCCGATTGGAACGGTGCCGATTTACCAAGCTTTAGAAAAAGTGAATGGTAAGGCGGAGGATTTAACGTGGGAAATTTTCCGCGATACTTTGATTGAACAAGCGGAACAAGGCGTGGACTATTTCACCATCCATGCTGGTGTACGCTTGGCCTATGTGCCATTAACCGCGAATCGTGTCACCGGCATCGTGTCGCGTGGTGGTTCTATCATGGCGAAATGGTGTTTAGCGCATCATCAAGAAAACTTCTTATATACCCACTTTGCAGAAATCTGTGAAATCATGAAAGCCTATGACGTGGCGTTCTCCTTAGGCGATGGTTTAAGACCGGGTTCGTTAGCGGATGCCAACGACGCGGCGCAATTTGCCGAGTTAGAAACCTTAGGCGAGTTGACCAAGATTGCATGGCAACATGATGTACAAGTGATGATCGAAGGGCCGGGGCATGTGCCAATGCACTTGGTGCAAGAGAATATGACGAAGCAGTTAGAATGCTGCGATGAAGCACCGTTTTATACTTTAGGGCCTTTGGTGACAGACATTGCTGCCGGTTATGATCATTTTGCTTCGGGTATCGGGGCGGCGATGATTGGCTGGTATGGCTGTGCCATGTTGTGTTATGTCACGCCGAAAGAGCATTTAGGTTTGCCAGATAAGCATGATGTGCGTGAAGGCATTGTGACCTATAAGATTGCAGCACATGCGGCGGATTTAGCTAAAGGTCATCCATCGGCGCAAATTCGTGACAATGCGATGTCTAAAGCACGTTTTGAATTCCGTTGGGAAGATCAATTTAATCTGAGCTTAGACCCATTACGCGCCCGTGATTTCCACGATCAAACCTTGCCGCAAAGTTCCGCCAAATCAGCACATTTTTGCTCAATGTGTGGCCCGCATTTCTGCTCGATGAAAATCACTCAAGACGTGCGCGATTATGCACAGCAAAAAGGCTTGGCGGATGTTTCAGTGGCAGTGGAAACAGGCATGCAGGAAATGTCAGAGCAATTCCGCGAGCAGGGAAGTGAGGTTTATCATAAGGTTTAAGTATTTGTTGCTTGAATAATCCCAGCAGTTAAAAAAGCGATCCCATTGGGATCGCTTTTTTATTGTCAATTTGCTGTAGTAAGCATAAATCTGAACTGTTGTCGGTCGTATAAGCGAAGCGTCATACGACATTTACGGCGGATGACGGTAACGCCTTATCCGCTCTACGGAATCTTTTTGCAGCTTCACAAACTGAAGTTTGAAAACAATTAAAAAACCACTTTTTTAGAACAAGTCTATATAACCAAATAAACATCACTCTTCGATTATTATTAGCTATTTTTGTCAAATAAAATACAATAAATTATTGATAATGTAACATTTATTATGGTCGCTAATTAAAATAAAAAACATAAATTCGTATTTTATAAAATACCTATAAAACCTATATGGCTAACAAGCGTATTATGTTTAAATAGTATACAGTTGTGTTTTCAAGCACAC
>QKBZ01000020.1 GCA_003245895.1 Beggiatoa sp. | reverse complement strand
GTTAACCAAAAAGCAAAACGGCGATTGGTTTTGTCTAATAAACGCATGCGTTTATACCATGCACTCCCCGTTAAACCTTCTAATTGTGAAATGGGTAAACTTGCAGAACGGACTAAGCTTAAGCGCGTTAAGGTAAGCGAGGTTAAAAGATTAAGCTTGAACAATAGGCTGGGTAATGCGCGTATTGTTTGGCGAATGGTCGGGATTTCTCCAAAGACTGCACGACTGAAAAAATATAAGCAAATGCGATCATAAACCGGTTTTAACCACCAGACGACAAAGGCTGCCAGCCAAGGGTTATCAACCATAGGTGTTAACACTGCGTAGAGCAACGCAATAAAAGGCAACACAAGGCTGATCCAAATTGACAAAAAGGCACGCCAATGGGTTTGCAATAAGGTCGTGCCTAAATCAATAGCTTCCCATTCGTTACGCGGTCGGATGGCTAACGCAATACGCTCAATCTGCACGATGTCGCCCGCCTAACACTAAGTAAGTCGTTAAAATGCACCATAAACCAATGCCTACCGTGTATTTCAGCCAAGGTTCAATATGAGTGCTAGAAGACCAAAAGGCTTCGATAAATGCAGCACAAATTAATAGAAAAATTACGCCATAGAGCAATGGCAATCCGCGCTGTGCAGCTAAGCGCAAGGCGTATAAGCGGGTATAGCGTTTGGGCATTAACAAGGCTAAGCCTAATTTTAAACCGGCTGTGCCTGCGATGACGATGGCGGTTAATTCTGGCGCGCTATGACCAGCGACAAATGACCAAAAGGTTTCTGTGTAACCAATTTGCGTTAAATGACCTGCCACACAACCTAAGAAAACACCGTTAAATAACATAATAACAATGCTGCCAATGCCAATTAACAAACCAGAGGCATAGGTGCGAAAGCCGATACCGATATTATTAAAAATGTAGTAACCAAACATCATAAAATCACTACTAGACTCACGCCCAATATATTCCGCTTTGGGATCGTACATTTGCTCCATATCAGATACTTGGTCTGCTGAGGCAATGCTATAAATCAAGTCAGGGTAGAATTGGCTACATAACAGCATTACTAAAAAACTGCCAAAGAATAATAGGCTAGAAACCGTCATTAAACGCCATTCAGCCCGCACCGCACGGGGAAAATCTAGGATTAAAAATTGACTAATTTGATATAGAAAACGCGGGCGGCGAGTATATAACACTTGATGGCCTTGCAATACCAATTGGTTCAAGCGTTCAATAAGTTGTGGTGTGTAATGCCGCGATTGTGCTAAGGCTAATTGTTGACAAATTTGCCGATATTCTGCTGCAAATTGCTCAGTCGGTACTTCGATTTTGGCTTTTTTATAAGCGCGTTTATTTAACACTGTTAGCCATTGTTCCAAGCGTTGCCATTGTGCTTGATGTTGTTGCTCAAAGCTGCGCTGTTTCATGTTGGCTCCACTCCTCATCAATTAACGGGTGACGTACTTTTTGCTTTGCGCTCAGCTTTATATTGACGCAACCGATCTAATAATTCTTGGCGATCTGATTCTAACACCCGATTTTTTTGCTGTAATTGATGATACATGTGGCGAATTGAAATATGGTTATGAATACGCGCTAAAATTTCTTCACTGTTAAACGGTTTAGTGATGTAATCAACTGCACCTAATCTAAAACCTTTAATTTTACTATTTACATCAGACAATGCAGTAATAAAAATAATGGGAATATCCGCTGTGTTTGGATTATCTTGTAAATGTTGACAGGTTTCAAAACCATCCATTTCAGGCATCATAATGTCTAATAAAATGATGTGCGGTGTTTCTTTTTTCAATAACTCTAAGGCTGCTTTTCCATTTTCAGCCGTTAATACACGGTAATTATAAGAATTGAGTAAATCGGATAATGTTAATAAGGTAAACGGTGTGTCATCGATAATTAATACCGTTGGCATGGCAGGCATTAAAGCATTTAAAGCTTGTGTGCATCGGTCTAAATAGATTTGTGCCACGTTATCAGCAGGGTTTTGTTCTAATACGGCTTCAAATAAAGGTGCAGCCTCAGAAAAATCATCATTTTCGTAAATCATGATTGCCACCTCAAAATCTTCTCGGGTAGCATCTTTTAAAGCAACAATTTCCGGTGCATCAGAATCATACACTTCATAAACCGTGACCGTTTCTGATTTGCCTTTCACTTGCACTGCATCGACAAGGCGAATGTGGTATTTCTGCGGATTTTCTAGTTTTAAATACGTTTCCGTGGTGATTAAGACTGAAGCCCCATAAATTTTAGTTAAAGCTTCTACCCTTGAGGCTAAATTCACCGCATCCGCGATCACTGTCCCATCCATGCGATTTTCACCACCCACCATGCCGAGCATTAATTGACCAGTGTTTAAACCTATACCAATTTTAATGGCGGGTTTGCCTTGTTTGGTTAACTGTTGGTTAAACTGTTTTAAATGCTGCACCATATTCACCGCCGCTTGTACGGCATCGTCCGCACAGCGTGGAAATAAGGCCATAATGGCATCACCAATATATTTATCAATTACGCCTTCATTTTGATAAATTAAT
>QKBZ01000338.1 GCA_003245895.1 Beggiatoa sp. | reverse complement strand
ATGTAAGCTCCATTCCATTAGTCCAATGTAATGATTCAACAATATTTTGAGGAATGGTAACTTGCCCTTGTTCTGAAATTTTCACTGTTGTTGTTAACATAAATAATGCTCTTTTGTATAAAATAAATTATCTTGAGAAGCTGGACTATGTACAGGGGTATGGAATTAAACAACCACAGAGTGGAAAATTTAGTCTGTATACCTCTCTCCTAAACGTAAAATACTGTTTACTGCTTGTTGTGTTTCAGGGGTAAATTGTGCCAACTGTATTTCTGTCATAAGCTCATTACGTCTCCATATAGCCAGCGTAATAATTGCATCGCGTTTTCGTAAACCATCAAACATCTGGATAACTTCTTTATCTTTTGTTCTCAAAAGTTCCCATAATCCTAAATAGCTTTCATGTTCCTTACCTTCACGATTTGCAGCAATTTTATTAACTTCTTGGAAAATAGACTCACATGCAGTAGCCAGTATTTCTTCTTGTAATGAACAAAGAAGTTTCCAATCATTTTTTGAGATTTGCGACATAATAGTTTTTTTAATATTATCTAAAGCTGCTACTTTTAGTTAAAGCAATAATATCTAGCAATATTTTATTTAAAGCTTTAACAACCTTCATTAAGTCTAACAGCTAAATGTGCTGTCGTCATAATTATCGCTAGCTATACGGATAAATTCCAGATTGATCTTGACTCCTCCCCACCCTCCCCACATCTAACCCTCATAACAACAACAATCCTGAAAAACCACCGAGGAGCACAGCATGATAGGCGAGCACGCACGGGACATGACGCGCCCCGCTGACTTAACCCAACATGGTACTGGCACCGGCCCTGTTCGGAGTCAACACCCCTTATACGTTGATTTATTACCCCCTTGTAACAACGCCTGCCCCGCAGGAGAAAACATTCAAGCATGGCTAAGCCATATCCAAGCTCGGCGTTTTCACCAAGCATGGCAAACACTGATTAAAGATAACCCCTTACCCGCCATTCACGGGCGCGTGTGTTATCACCCCTGTGAATCAAACTGTAACCGCACCCACATCGACGACGCGGTTAGCATTCACGCCGTTGAACGCTTTTTAGGCGATATGGCCTTGCGCGAACGGTGGACAGTGGAATGGGAGGCGAAACCTTCTGGCAAGCGTGTGTTAGTGATTGGTGCAGGGCCTAGCGGTTTATCGGCGGCTTATCATTTAACCCGTCTCGGACATCAAGTGGAAATTCACGAAGCAGGGCCAATTGCAGGCGGCATGATGCACTTTGGTATCCCCGCTTACCGCTTGCCCCGTGACATCATTAACCAAGAAATTCGCCGCCTTGAAGCAATGGGCATTCGCATTGTGTTAAATCACAAAGTGGAAGACGTGCAAGCCGAACAGCTTGCGGGCAATTTCGACGCAGTATTTATTGCCATCGGTGCCCATATCAGTAAAAAAATTGACATCCCCGCCCGCGATGCAGGCCACATATTAGACGCGGTGAGCTTCCTAAAAAGCGTTGGCACAGGTGAAACGCCGAAACTAGGCCGCCGAGTCGCCATTTATGGCGGCGGTAATACCGCGATGGATGCAGCCCGCACCGCCAAACGCTTAGGCGCAGAAGAAGCCTTAGTGATTTATCGTCGTGACCGCGAGCACATGGCTGCCCATGCCTTTGAAGCCGACGAAGCAATTGAAGAAGGCGTTAAAATTAACTGGTTGCGCACTATCAAAGACATTGACCGCACCACGTTTCGTGTGGAAGTGATGCGCGTTGACGAACAAGGTCGCCCACAGCCGACAGGCGAGTTTGAAACCTTAGAAGCCGACTCTCTGATTTTAGCTTTAGGTCAACAAACCGATTTGAGTCTATTAAACAATATTCCCGAAATTGGCTTTAAAAGTGACGGCACAGTGATTGTGGATGATCACATGATGACTGGACATGCAGGCATTTTTGCCGGTGGTGATATGGTGCCCAGCGAGCGCACGGTGACCGTCGCTGTCGGACATGGCAAAAAGGCAGCGCGTCATATCGATGCATGGTTGCGCGGCACAGTGTATTTAAAATCACCTAAACACGATTTAGTCAGTTATGAACGCTTACACGTCTGGTTTCACACCGAAGCCCCACAACGCGAGCAGCCACATTTAGCTAGTTATTACCGTACTGAGGGTTTTGCCGAAGTGGTAGGTGGTTTGAATTTGACCGAGGCATTATATGAAGCACGTCGCTGTTTATCCTGTGGCAATTGCTTTGAATGCGACGGCTGTTATGGCGCATGTCCTGAAGATGCCATTATCAAACTAGGGCCAGGTTCACGCTATCGTGTGGATTACGACCGCTGTACGGGCTGTGCAGTATGTTATGAGCAGTGCCCTTGTCATGCGATTGAGATGATGGGAGAGCCGACGTAGTATTTATGATGAATATCAACGATTTTGTAGTCAGCTATAGTACAAAAAAAAGAGAACGCCCGAATAGGATAAAGTCCCCAGTCCTACTACAGACAAAACAGGCGTTCTCTCGATGAAGAAAATAAAGTACAAAACAGTTGATGTAAAGCAATTAGATTGGATT
>QKBZ01000421.1 GCA_003245895.1 Beggiatoa sp. | reverse complement strand
AGGGTGATGAAATTCGCTCATGATATTTCCTCCTTAATACGCTGTTGATGCTTGCCATCATAACAACAGTTATTATAAAGTGTCTATCTCTTTAAATTAATTGCTAATGCCCGATAATTAGGTAATTTTTATGCTAATGCCTGCTAAAACCAGTTTGATTTGTCCTTGTAATGATTTAGAAAGCAAAATGATTTTAGAGATTGCGCATAGATTAGAAATAGAGGTGTATGAAATTAAGGGCGATTGGGGGCTGACATTGGCGGATGCATTCGCACAAATAGCTGATTTAGCCGCTTTGCGAGCGCATGTGTTAATTGTTGAGTTGCCCGATAAATCACCTGATCAATCGGGTTTAGCACAGTTAATGCAATTAGGCAAAATGGTGCATGTTATTGATCATCATCAATATGGCACAGCGGATAAAACACAAGCTTTATCTTCGTTAGAGCAGTTTGCACAGTTGATGAATTATGGTTTAAGCGAATCAGAGTTAAAAATTGCCATTAATGATAGAGATTTTTTAATGGGTTTAGCGCGTGCAGGTGTGCCGTGGCAAGAGGCGATGGCAATACGGCAACAGGAATGGCAGATACGCGGTACTGAAGCGTTAATGCAAGAGGCTCAAGATTTTGTCGCAAAACAGGCGCGAGATTTGGTGGATTTGCGTTTGGTGTTAGCACCTGAACGCTTGGCAGGGGTGATGTTAGAGGCGGCACAGTTGCCAACTGAAGAAGCTTATAACAAATGCGAGCCATTAAAACCCGTATTGGTTTTATATTATGCCGATGAAGATAAACAGCAGATTACGCAAGTTGAGTATGCAGGTAAAGCAGCAGATAAAGCCGTTTTACACGATGTTTTCTTATCTGTTGAAAAATGGCAAAGAGATTTTGTTTTATGGTTAGGTGGCGGTGATTTTGGTTGCTTTTTTGGAGCTAAAAAACGGCATGTCTTGAGCAATTTTGATGAATTGGTATCAACTTTATTAGAGTTGTTTTTGCAGTATGGTCGGCCTTTACGCCATTATGGTTGCACGTTTTATGTGCCGTTGGATTTGTTTTTGGAGGATGAGTTAAAAGATAATAAAAAGTTTAAGCTATTTAAAGAAAAAGATGCTCAGATTGCAGAATATAAAACAGATATTAGCACTGAAATTAATAAAGATAAATTAGATCAAGCTATTGGGCAGGAACGCCAAGCGTATTTATATTTTTTACCACATATCAGAGATTTAGTCTTTGATACAGCAAAAAGTCAAAACGGTGAAGCGGCAACACCTATCAAGCAATGGAAGTTAAAAAATGTCACTAATTTTCATTGGTATATTGAGTTAAACGAGGACGATGAACTTTCCGTTAAAATTACGGATATTTCTATTTTTGGCTATTATAATGATTTATATGTGTTATCCATTTCGGTTGTACCCACTTATGATATTAGTAATACTAGCTTAGCTAATGATAATGTGACATGGTGGCATGACTTAGTATTTAGTGACCATAAATGTTTTGAACAGATTAACGCTTTACAGTTGCAAAACTGGTTGTTATTTACTAATCAAGCACGTTTAATTTATCCTAGTTTTGCTGAGCAGTTTATTGAAGGTAAATTGAAAAAGCAGGTATTTAAAACGCCAAAAACCTTAATGTTATTTAATGAAGCTGAGAAGCAGCCAGAAAAAAGAGATAGCGCATTATCGCCTATTTTAGTGCATTTATTAAAATACTTTTTTGATGATGATAAGCTTGAGCAACGTTTAAGCTTTTTGCCAGATGATCGTATGTTTGCTTGTGTTGCTTATGGTTTAAGTGGTTTAGAACCTAAGACCGAACAGGGTAAAGCGGAGTTAACGCGTTTATTCAGTTTAGCGTTGTATGTGGATCACAAAGGTGGGACTTTTGAATCAGCAATGGAATATGCTTATGATGCTGAGTTTACTCAAGCACTTATGCAAACACATACTTTAAACCGTTGGCAACAATTGGGCACTTATTCTGGTTATTGTAGTTATGCTAATGCTTATATGGGCTTTGGTTGGTTTTTTAATGCGATCATTGCCCCCTCTCATGTGCCTTTTATTTACATCCGAATGATGTTATTAGGTTTGTTCTATCAGATGACATTACGGCATTATAAACGCCGTGTGGGCTATGAGACTGAAGCTTTATCTTTATATAGTAAGGCGGATGCTTTTCGAGATTTACGCAAAAAATTTATTTTATTTAATAATAATTATTGGTTCAGAGAAGTAACGAATCAAACGCAAGGTATTGAGGTATTTAACTTACAGATTAAGGCGTTAGAGCTTGATAAAGACTATAATTTGATTAAGGATGAAATGGAGCGTGCTGATGAATATGCACAATCTGTGAAAGCGAATCGTTTTAATGTTATTGCAACTGTTTTTGTGATTATTACTTTGTTTATTACCTTTTTCACTGTGAGTGGTGCACCGTCACCTTCTTATTTTGGATGGGTTAATTGGTTGTATGAGAAAAAGGTGGATATATCTTTAGGGGTATTAGGATTTGCTTTTCTTATACCCTTTTTGCCTCGGATAATATCAAAAATCAAGAAATAGCTTTAAAATCAAAGGCTGAGTAGAACTTTTTGGGGTCTCAAAAAAACGCTGTTTTTTGCCAAAATTATCGAAACGTAATACTTTCAACTTATTGACTTAATTAAATATTTTTATGGCAAAAAAACATGCCGCAGAGTAGAACTTTTTATGACAATTTTTGCACTAAAAAATGGCTTGCAAGTGACTGAAAAGCGTCGAGGCTTTTTACATTAATAGAAGTTACGCAGTTGGCAATGAGAACGCTTGTAGGTCGTATAAGCGTAGCGTCATACGACATAGCGGCGGATGACGGATGACGGCTAACGCCCTATCCACCCTACGAAAAACCACCAATTTGCTTTGAACTGCGTAACTTCTAATTAATTAACTTCTTAATTTAATAATTCGGTAAGAAAAATCGCTTATCCCTTAGTGCTTGCTCTACCGCTTCATAACTCGTAATAATCCCTTTTTCAGCAGCTACTTTCAAAACAGCACGAGTAGAAACAACCGTCAAACCTTGCTCAATAGCTTCATTTACCGCTTTACGATCATCCATTATTAAAACATCTGCTTGCATTTGTATGGCTGATGCTAATACTGCTTGCTCTCCTGCGCCTAACACTCGTTTACACTGAACACTCTGCAACACAGGTATGATTTCAATAAACGTTTGAGCCGTTTGCCATCCCGCTTGCTCAATGGCTGAACACCCTTGTAAAAACTCGTTGCATACAAACTCAGGAATATAAACTTTGCATAAATAATGCCTGTAATAAACTGAGTTGCTCAATTTTAGCCAATGCCACTAATGGACTGGTATTTGATACCACTCGCATTACAATAAAGTCCGTAACTGTTCAACTTGCTTAGCTAATACCTCTGGCTCCATCCCATCGATTGCAATTCCCTTACTCCACAACAAATCAACAAACTCACGATAAGAGATATTTAATAACTCAGCACTTTCTCGCAAAGATAAATGACCATTTAAATAAGACCATACAATAATTCCTGTCTGCACTTCTTGAGTCAGACTGACAAGATTTTGTTGATGATCGGCTGCTAACTTATCTGGAATATTAATATTGAGATTCATAGCAATATCACGCTTAATAATAAAAACACATTACACACAACTATAGACAAAACTGCATTAAAAAGCCCCGATGCTCACCCACACCGAGGCTTTTCTAACCCTCACCTAAACAACAGTTACTTCTCTAATACATACGTCCCCGGTGCATCACACAATACCGGATACTCTTTATTGCCCAAAGACGGCGGTGCTTGTAACTCGCCACATTGACCATCTAACCACTTCGTCCAATCTTCCCACCAAGAACCGGGTACTTTAGTTTGAGACTGTAACCAAATCTCGCCATTTTTCTGTCCCGTTGCATCGCCTACCCAGTAGCGGCGTTTTGGCGGATTTGTAGGCTGTGAAATAATGCCTAAGATATGCCCAGAAGTCGCTAACACATGACGCACTGGACTGCTCACCACACCGCATAATTTAAAGGTTTCTATCCACGGCGCGATGTGATCTTGCTCCGCTGACACGGCATATAACGGTTGTGTAATGCGACTAACATCAATCGAGCGACCGCCTAAGCTCAAAGCATTCGGCTGCATAAAGCGGTTATTTAAATAAAACTCGCGTAAATAAAACGAGTGCATTGCCGCCGGTAAGCGCGTGCTGTCCATATTCCAGAATAACACGTCAAATTGTGGCAATTCCTCACCGTACAAATAATTATGCACGTAATAATGCCAAATTAAGCTATTAGAACGTAACATGCGGAAGGTATCCGCCAATTGATTACCGTCTAAATAACCGCCTTGGCTTTCCATTAAGCGTTCAATTAAACTGATGCTTTCCTCATCAATAAAAATATCAATCTCACCGGGCTTTTCAAAATCGACTAATGTGGCGAATACGCTCCAGCTTTTAATTGGCATATCTTCTGCCGGTTCATCACCTGCATTTAACCACGACATTAAGGCAGTTAAAATAATGCCGCCAATGCAATAACCGATTGCATGCGCGTGTGGTGCTTGAGTGATAGAACGCGCCACTTGCACCGCTTTTAACACCCCTTTCAACATGTAATCATCTAAACGGGTATTGCGCATTTCTGGCGTAGGATTGCGCCAGCTAATCATAAACACGGTGTAACCTTGATCCACTAAATAGCGCACCATGCTGCGTTTGCCTAAATCCATCACGTAGAATTTATTAATCCACGGTGGCACAAACACTAACGGAATTTGATGCACTTGCTCAGTGGTTGGACTGTATTGTAATAACTCAAATAATTCGCAGCGGTAAACTACTTTACCCGCCGTATTCGCAATATTACCGCCAACAGTAAATGGCGTGTCATCTACCATACGAATGGTTTTACTTTTCATATCCGCTAAGGCATTTTTTAAGCCTTGCGTCATATTTTGACCATTACTTTCAATAAACTTTTTAATGGCAACCGGATTTGTCCAAAAGAAATTAGTCGGCGCAATCGCGTTTAACACCTGCCGCACCCAGAAACCCACTTTATCGCGAGTATGGGGTGAAATATCCGGCGTGGCGTAAATCATGTCCTCTAACCAACGGGTGTACAGCAAATAAAACTCTTTCAATGTGTCGTAATAAGGATTTTCTGTCCAATCAGGCTCTTGAAAACGCTCGTCATACTCCACCGCTTTAATTTGATCCGACACCGGCAAACCGCTGAAACGCTCCCAGCTTTGCAACTGCACTAACCACGCATCGCTACCTAAGCGCATAAACCAACGGGTCATTTTTTCAGGGTGTTGCATCCATGCCCGCTGTACGTCTAAATACGAGCGCGTAATGCCAAACGGATCAAATAAGCGTGTCATATCCTCGGTTAATTGCTGCTGAATCAAACCGAACGGATCGAATAAATTAGCAAAATGGTTGGTATATTCTTGCTCACTCATGCCCCACGGCGCGAATAAGCTGATCATTTGGCGGCTCAATTCATTGAGCGTCGGTTGTGTTGATTCCATCACCTGTGATACCTCCATTAATGGTCGAGAACTCGCGTGCGCTGTATTTCAGCACAGACGCAGATAAGTGTAGCCCTCTTTATTGGATATAACGACGAACGCATCTGCAATACATTAACTTAAAGCAAGTTTTTTACAGAAAAATAGGCTTAAAATAATATATTTTAAAATTAACTGTTTAGCTTTGGCTTTGGCGTGTTATGGGGCATTTATATGCGATAAAAACCGGATAACCCATCAGTTTTTTCTATCATAGCTATAAACGCTACTGCAAAGCCTGTCAGCAAGGTGGTAAACTGTGCGCTCCTCAAGGTATGCACTATAGCCATTTATGAAGCCTTATGGAAACTATAAAGCTTGCATAATTCTGTCAAAATGGTTATTTTAGTGCGTTGCACCATTCTAACTATATCAACATTATCAATGAGGTGGATATATGGCAGTACATAAGCGACCGTTATCGCCACATCTGCAAATCTATAAAATGCCGCTGACCGCAGGCGTTATGTCTATTACTCATCGTATCACTGGCGTTGCATTGGCAGTCGGTACGCTGGTACTGACCTATTGGCTGCTGTCAATTGGATTGGGTGAGGAAGCCTATAAAAGTGCACAATCTTTATTAGGTTCATTCATCGGTTTAGTGTTGCTGTTTGGCTGGACATTGGCGTTGTTTTACCACTTATTCAACGGCATTCGTCATTTGTTCTGGGATGCGGGCAAAGGTTTTGATATCAAGGCCGCGCGTTCTTCAGGTATGATGGTGTTAGCTGCTGCGGGCATCGTCACTGTTTTAGTTTGGATCGTAGCCTTGGCCATGAAAGGGGGTGCGTAATGCGCAGTGATCAAGACGAATTGCGTGCGCCACTCGCGCGTGTACGTGGTTTAGGCTCTGCGCGTGAAGGGACTGAGCACTATATCGCTCAGCGCTTAACCGCCGTTGCCTTAATTCCGTTAATGATTTGGTTTGTTTTCTCTTTAGTAACCGTAGCGGGTGCTGATTACGCAACCGTTAAAGCATGGTTACAACAACCTGTGAATGCTGTGTTATTAATCGCGTTATTAATGGCAGTATTCCACCATGCGCATTTAGGTATGCGGGTTGTGATTGAAGACTATGTTGACAACGAGTTTTACAAAGTAACCCTCGTTACCTTTACCAAATTCTTATCCTACATCTTCGGCATCGCCACAGTATTAGCGGTTGTGCGTATTTTTGTGCAGGGAGGTTAAAGCGTGTCGTCTGCCTATAATATTATTGATCATACCTATGATGTGGTCGTTGTGGGTGCCGGTGGTGCTGGCCTCCGTGCGACTTTTGGTATGGCAGAAAAAAACTTAAAAACTGCCTGCTTAACCAAAGTATTCCCAACCCGTAGTCATACTGTTGCGGCACAAGGTGGCATGAGTGCTTCCTTAGCCAACATGGGTGCTGACAACTGGCGCTGGCATATGTACGACACTGTCAAAGGGTCTGACTGGTTAGGTGACCAAGACGCTATTGAGTACATGTGTCGTGAAGCTGTCCCCGCAGTGATCGAATTAGAACATTACGGCGTACCTTTCTCGCGTACTGAAGAAGGCAAAATTTACCAACGTCCTTTCGGTGGTATGACCACTAACTACGGTGAAGGCACTGCACAACGGACTTGTGCGGCGGCTGACCGTACTGGTCACGCGATCTTACACACGCTGTATCAACAATCCTTGAAACATCAAGCCGAATTCTTTATTGAATACTTCGCGCTGGATTTAATCATGGAAGACGGCGAATGCCGTGGCGTGATGGCCTTAAACATGGCTGAAGGTACTATCCACCGTTTCCGCGCTAAAATGGTTGTATTAGCAACTGGTGGTTATGGTCGTGCTTACTTCTCTGCTACCTCTGCACATACTTGTACAGGTGACGGTAACGCAATGGTATTGCGTGCGGGTCTTGCCTTACAAGATATGGAATTCGTTCAATTCCACCCAACCGGTATTTACGGCTCAGGCTGCTTAATTACTGAAGGTGTGCGTGGTGAGGGTGGTTTCTTAACCAACTCTAAAGGCGAGCGCTTCATGGAACGTTACGCACCAAACGCGAAAGACTTAGCGTCTCGCGACGTGGTGAGCCGTTCTATGACCATGGAAATCCGTGAAGGCCGTGGTGTAGGTAATGATGGTGATCACATCCACTTACACTTAGAGCATTTAGGTGCTGAAGTGATCAACGAGCGTTTACCAGGTATTGCTGAAACTGCCCGTATTTTCGCTGGTGTTGATGTATCTAAAGAGCCTATCCCAGTATTACCAACTGTTCACTATAACATGGGTGGTATTCCAACCAACTATCATGGTGAAGTGGTCACGCTGAAAGACGGCAACCCAGATGCAGTGGTTCCTGGTTTAATGGCAATTGGTGAAGCAGCTTGTGTATCCGTACATGGTGCTAACCGTTTAGGTTCTAACTCATTGTTAGACATCGTGGTATTTGGTCGTGCGGCTGCCTTACGTTGCGCTGAATTGATCAAATCTGATGCACGTCCTAAACCGCTGAAAGACAATGCCGGTGATAATGCATTAGCACGCTTAGATAAATTACGCAATGCAAACGGTAGCCGTCGCACTGCGGAAATTCGTTTAGACATGCAACGTACTATGCAAAATGATGCTGCGGTATTCCGTACTGAAAGCAGCATGCAGCATGGTGTTGACGAAATGGCGAAGATTTATCAGTCATTTGAAGACGTGCAAGTGTCTGACCGTTCATTAATCTGGAACTCAGATTTAATCGAAACTTTAGAATTAGACAACTTACGCGGTCAAGCCGTTGTTACTATCAACTCAGCATTAAACCGTAAAGAAAGTCGCGGTGGTCATGCACGGGAAGATTATCCAGATCGTAATGATGACGAGTGGATGAAACACACCTTGGCATGGATGGATGAAAGCGGCAAAGTCACTATCGACTATCGCCCAGTCCATATGAATACGTTAACGGATGACGTTGAACCGTTCCCGCCGAAGAAACGTGTTTACTAATTTTGTGGTAGACCTAGCAGCATTTGCCTGTTAGGTCCGACAAAAACCGATTGATGAGGTAACAACATGGCTGATTTTAAGCTACCGGCTAATTCCGTTGTTCGTGGCGGAAAGACCTTTAAAAGTGAGACCGGTGCCAAAAACATCAAAAAATTCAACGTGTATCGTTGGAATCCTGATACCGGTGAAAATCCGCGTGTAGATACTTACGAAATTGATTTAGACGCTTGCGGCCCAATGGTGCTGGACGCGATCATTAAAATCAAAAACGAAGTAGATTCCACCTTAACCTTCCGTCGTTCTTGCCGTGAAGGGATTTGTGGTTCTTGCGCGATGAATATTGATGGCACTAACACGCTGGCGTGTACTAAAGCCATTGACAGCGTGAAAGGTGACGTGAACATTTATCCATTGCCACACATGGAAGTGGTTAAGGACTTAGTGCCTGATTTAACTCACTTCTATGCGCAATATGCGTCTATCAAACCTTGGATGCAAACGCAAACCGCTCCGCCACCGGATCGTGAAACGTTGCAATCTAAGGCAGATCGTAGCAAGTTAGACGGCTTATACGAGTGTATCTTATGCGCGTGTTGTTCAACCAGTTGCCCAAGCTACTGGTGGAACGGCGACCGCTACTTAGGCCCTGCTATCTTGTTACAAGCATACCGCTGGATCATTGATAGCCGTGACGAAGCCACAGGCGAGCGTTTAGACAACTTGGAAGACCCATTCCGTTTATACCGTTGTCATACCATTATGAACTGTAGCAATACTTGTCCTAAGGGCTTAAACCCTGCGGAAGCGATTGCGAACATTAAGAAATTAATGGTAGAACGTCGCTAAGCTTTAGTTTTTAAAGCTTAAGGCAATAAAAAACCTGACAGGTGTGAGCTTGTCAGGTTTTTTTATGTGTTTTAACAGTGTGTCGTAAAAAACGCTAAACTTATGGGCAAAGCACATTCACTTGATAGGGAATAAGCCATGATACCTAAGTTCGACGAAATATTGTTTGTAAAAACAATCAGTTTCTCGTTCCCATCGTCCCGACTCCCCCTTATACATATATCAGCTTGTGACCTAATATCACCATAAGGTCACAAGCAAAGTAAAGGGGGGAAGTATGAGCTGGGTAAATGAGGAAGTAAAAACCGTCAATTTTGGAGATGC
>QKBZ01000299.1 GCA_003245895.1 Beggiatoa sp. | reverse complement strand
AGTTAATTTCCAATCACTTAATTTAATGTCAGAGATTAGCATTTCGTCAAGCATTTTGAATAAGTCATTCATGATTAATCAAATAACGTAAAATAAATATCTTGTGAAGATTCATTAAGCTCGCTGATGGTTTCATCAATGGTAGAAACAGATAAGCCAGTTTCATCAATCATAATATTTTCAGGACGGGGATGTCCTTGACGAAATAAATAAGCGGCTATTTTTTCCGGTTGAATAATGTGTTCAGGTTTATAGCCATAGCGCTCTCTAAGTACTGCCACTTTTTCACTGTCTTTGCTGAGCATGATTAAGTTGTTTAATTCTCTAACAATATAATCACTGTGTGTGCTGATCATCACTCGAAACCCTGCATTGATAAGCGTGCCAAAAAAGCGGGCAATTTTGCGCTGATTGTCAGGATGTAAATTGAGTTCGGGTTCATCAATCATAATGCAATCACCTTCTTCTGCTTGATGACGCAGATAAAAAGCAATCGGAGACAGTGATTTAACCAATGATGAACTCATATGCGTTTCTAATAATTCTTCAGGGGCTTCTTTAGGCGCAAAACGTAAATCTCCCGCTTCACCGATTTTAACTTGCCCACCTAAAATACTGCTTTCGAGTTCATCTGCTAAATAAGCAAAAGGACTGCTTTGTTTTTGTAAAACAGCAAGGTCTTCCGCAATTTTTAAGCTATCGCGTATGGGTTTGGGATAACGATTAACACGATTACGCAGCAAGTTAAGTTCTTCATCTTGGTTATCACTGCTGTTTAGAATTTGGCTGAATAGTTGGTTTTTTGTGAGGGAGAGTTCTTTGCTAAAGATGTTAATGGCACTACGTTCAGCAGGAAATAATATCGTTTTTGAACCTAGCAACATTTTTACTAACATTCGGTTAACAGCAACATAAGTTACATAATTATAACTGGATGGCATTGCATCCCAGTTATAATTATCTGCTTTATAAAGCTCAGCTTTTAATTCGTGACTGCCTTTATTTTTTTCAAGTTTTATAGACAATGTATAAGTGCTTTTATCAATGAGGAGATTTAATTTTTCGCTTTGCTCATATGCTTTTGCTTTAAAAACATTTTTTGCATCATGACTATCTAAATAAAAATCTATTTTTGTCTTTTCAAATTCATTGCCACATGCCAATAAAACTGGTAATTCATCATGAATATTACTCATTATGTTTTTGCCAAATTTTGTTAGTAAGTTAAAATGATACTCAAAGTCAAAATCAGAGCTTTTATTTTCTAAGTTAAGCTTTTTAAACTCATTATACCCATAACGTCCATTTTTTAAATTAACCAAAAAAAAATAAACCAAATACATCAAATACGTCTTACCCGTATTATTCTGCCCACAAAACAAAATAAGCTGCTTACTCAAATTAACCTCAGCATGTTCTATCGGCCCAAACTGACTCACGGAAAAACGCATATACCACACCTTTATCAAAACAAACAGTTACAATTAAACTTCGCACACGTCTAACTATTCTAATACAATCATCCACCTATACAAGTCTTTAACAACCACCGCCAAACACGCCTATGTTAAAACTAGCCCACCTGCCTGACTACATCAGCCTAACCCGCTTAAACCGCCCGATTGGCATTTACCTACTACTGTGGCCGACCCTGTGGGCACTCTGGATCGCCGGACAAGGTCAACCTGACTTATTAGTCACCTTAGTCTTTGTCGCAGGCGTTGTCTTAATGCGCTCCGCAGGCTGCATTATTAACGACTTTGCAGACCGCAAAATTGACCTACACGTTGAACGCACCAAAAACCGCCCGCTCACCTCTGGGCGCATCAGCAGCCGAGAAGCCTTAACATTATTCGCCTTACTGTGCGCAATTTCCTTTGGCCTCGTGTTACTCATGAACTGGTTTACCATTGCTTTATCCGTTGTCGCCGTCTTGCTTACCGCCACTTACCCCTTTATGAAACGCTACACCCACTTACCACAAGTGGTATTAGGCATGGCCTTTAGCTGGGCGATTCCTATGGCTTTTGCCGCACAAACCGGCGAACTCAGTAGCATTGCAATGGTGTTATTTTTAACCAATGTCATCTGGACAGTGGCCTATGACACCTTATATGCCATGACGGATCGCCCTGATGATGTCAAAATCGGCGTTAAATCCACCGCCATTTTATTCGGCAATGCCGATAAACTAATCGTCGGCGGCTTACAAATAATCGTCATTGCCTTACTAATAGCCATCGGCGCGGCGATTCAAGCAGGGCTATGGTATTATCTGGGCATTGCTGGCGCGGCGGCGACCTTTATTTATCAACAATGGATGATTAAAGACCGCGTGCCTGCGCGATGTTTTCAAGCATTTTTGCACAATCACTGGAGCGGTATGATCATCTTCGCCGGTATTATGGCGGACTACGGTTTACCCTTTTAAGTGATTCAAAACGGATGATGCGTTATGACAGAATTCACACATTTTAATGCTGCCGGTGAAGCCCACATGGTCGATGTTGGACAAAAAGCCAGCACCGAACGAGTCGCCATTGCCAGCGGTAAAATTTGCATGGCAGCCGAAACGCTCGCCAAAATCCAAGCCGGTGATCATAAAAAAGGCGACGTGTTAGCCATCGCCCGCCTTGCCGGTATCATGGCGGCAAAAAAAACCAGCGACTTAATCCCCTTATGTCACCCGCTGATGCTCAGTCATGTCTCTGTTGATTTGCAAGCTGTGCCAGAAGATAACAGCGTAACGTGCCAAGCCACCGTCAAAACCAGCGGACAAACCGGCGTAGAAATGGAAGCATTGACCGCCGTGCAAGTCGCTTTGCTGACGGTTTATGATATGTGCAAAGCAGTAGATCGCGGCATGGTCATGACCGACATTCAGTTATTACAAAAAAGCGGCGGTCAATCCGGCCTTTGGCTACGCGACGGCGTGCAATTGGCTTGAACGTAGGGCGGATAAGGCGCAAGCCGTCATCCGCCATCAATTTTGTTGCTTCCTTCCCCTGCCTTTAGGTTTCTCCCATCATGTCTATGTTGTCTCGTTACCTGTTTAGCTTACGGCTAAGCAGTTATTTGATATTCAGTGTTTTTTTAGTCGCTTGCGGCGGTGGCGGTGGTAGCAGTAGCAACACCAGCAACAGCACCACAACCGAAACAACACCGAGCTTAGACCAACAATTACGCGCCACTATCACACAACAAGGGCTAACCGGCGATCCCCGCAACGGGCAAACTGTGCCAGACATCAGCGAACCCTTAGCACAATTAGGCATGCGCTTATTTTTCTCCAAAGCCTTAGGCGGTGACACCGATGTGGCCTGTGTGTCTTGCCATCACCCCAGCTTAGGCGGCACAGATGGCCTATCCTTGCCCGTCGGCGTGAGCGCAGTAGAGCCGGACGTATTAGGCGAAGGGCGCGAACAACTCAGCTCTGCCGCCCATTTCGACGGCGGCCCCAATGTGTCACGCAATGCGCCGACCACTTTTAACGTCAGCTTATGGTCAAAAGCCTTATTTCATGATGGACAGTTAGAATTTGTCACGCAAACCGCAGAAGATGGCAGTCAAATCACCGGCATTCGCTCGCCTGCGGTCGATTTCGGCACGATAGACCCCGACGCGGCAAACAGTTTGCTGGCGACACAAGCCTTATTTTCACCCGTCGCACGGGATGAAATGCTAGGGTTTAGCCTACAATTTGCCGAAGATTTGCCCACCGCCCGCATACAATTGCTACAACGCATCATCGATCAACAAATCCCGAACCAATGGCTAGCCGCTTTTCAACAAGCCTTTAACAGCACAGCAGACGCGGCAGCATTGATCACCATGCGTAACGTCAGCCAAGCCTTAGCCACTTATCAAAGTTCACAAGTGTTTATCGATTCGCCGTGGCGCAATTATGTGCAAGGCGATGATGCAGCGATCAACGACGCGGCGAAACGCGGAGCTTTATTATTTTTCACCGAAGTAGCCGACGGCGGCGCAGGCTGTGCGACGTGTCATCAAGGTGATTTATTCAGCGATCAGCAATTCCATGTATTAGCCATGCCGCAAATTGGACGCGGTAAAACGGATGGCGAATTGGCTACGGGTGATTTTGGACGCTTTCGGCAAAGTGGCGCAGAGGTAGATCGCTATGCCTTTCGCACGCCTTCGCTGTTAAATGTGGCAGTGACCGCACCTTATTCCCATGCGGGCGCGTATCTCGATTTAGAATCGGTTGTCCGACATCATTTAAATGTCAGCGATGCAGTCGCCAATTACGACTACAACTTAAGTGAATTTAAACAAGTGGTGCAACATCAAGATGCTGCCGCCAATACTCAAGCCGCGTTAACACAACTGCAAGCCAACCATGCAGCGGGATTATCGAGTATCCAAGATGTTAACTTGACGGATACTGAAGTGGCTGATTTACTCAGCTTTTTAAACAGTTTAACCGACCCTTGTGTCACGGATCGCAGTTGTTTAGCAGCGTGGATTCCCTTGCCTGAGATGAGCATTGATCATTTACAGTTAAATGCGATGAATGCGGCGCATGATTTATTGTAGTGGCTGAATTTCATTGTAGGGTGTGCGAAACGCCGCCGAGAAAGCTGGAGTTGTTTTCGGCCTTGCTCGGCGTTTTGCCCACCGTGCGTGGCTTGGTGGGCAAAATCCCACACCAACGATAACGGATTATCAAACGGCATACCCTGTGGGATTTCGCACACCCTACAACATGGCAGTGGCACAGCGTGTCACTGCCATTAAGTTAAGCGATGTTGTAGGTCGGATAAGGCGACAGCCGTCATCCGACATAACACAGTTGAAGCTTGAACCAAGCCACTTGCGGCGGATGACGGCTAACGCCTTATCCGCCCTACAAGATCATGTAAAGCCTTAACTTAATTGTAGTGAGCACAGCGTGTGGGAACGAGCAAACAATTCACACAGCTTACCTTTTTTCTACCTCAACGACATAACGAGAACATCCCATGATAGAAATCATCAGTTTATTGGTGCTAGGCGCAGTTGCAGGCGTGTTAGCAGGTTTGCTAGGCATTGGCGGCGGCGCAGTGATCGTGCCTGCATTAGTCTGGATTTTTCACAGTGTGGAAAAAATCCCAGAACAGCATTTAATGCACATTGCTATTGGCACTTCACTAGCAACGATTGTTGTTACTTCAATGACTTCCATCTGGGCACATCATAAACGCGGCGCGGTGCAATGGCCTGTCGTGGCGCAATTAGCCCCCGGTATTGTAATCGGCGCATTGTTAGGTGCAGTAGTCGCTGATTTCTTATCTAGCGAAACTTTGCGCATCGTGTTCGGTGTGTTCTTAGTGTTATTGTCTATCGAAATGACTTTTGGCAAAAAGCCTGCGCCACATCGTCAATTGCCTAACCGCATAGCAACCGGTGGCGTGGGTGTGGTAATTGGGACGATTTCTTCTTTGGTAGGCATCGGCGGTGGTTCTTTAACCGTACCTTTTTTAGCGTTTTGCAATGTAGCATTACGCAATGCAGTGGCGACTTCAGCCGCCTGTGGTTTTCCGATTGCGGTTTCTGGTGCGGTGGGGTTTATTGCAACTGGTTGGAATGCAGAAAATTTACCGGAATACAGTTTAGGTTATATTTACTTACCGGCATTTCTCTTTATTGCATTAATCAGTATGTTAACTGCACCACTGGGCGCAAAATTAGCGCATACCTTACCAACACAAGTGCTTAAAAAATTCTTCGGTGTTTTTCTGGCGTGTGTGGGCATCAAAATGTTATTGGGATAAGCAGACAAAAAAATGCCCGCACATTGGCGGGCATTTTCTTAAGGTTTATTTAGCCTTGCATTTGCAGTGGCTTATACTTCTTCTTCAACTGCGCCTTCTTCAGAAGCGGCTTCTTCACCTTCGGCTTCTTCTTCGCCTTCAGTTACTTCTTCGCCTTCAGTTACTTCTTCACCTTCGGCAGCTTCTTCGCCTTCAGCTACTTCTTCACCTTCAGCTACTTCTTCACCTTCAGCTACTTCTTCACCTTCGGCTACTTCTTCGCCTTCAGCTTCTTCTTCACCTTCGGCTACTTCTTCGCCTTCAGCTTCTTCTTCGCCTTCAGCTTCTTCTTCACCTTCGGCTACTTCTTCGCCTTCAGCTACTTCTTCACCTTCAGCTTCTTCTTCGCCTTCAGCTTCTTCTTCGCCTTCGTCATCGAATTCACCTTCGATTTCGCTTAATTCTTCTTCTGAAGAATCGTCAGAACCATCGCTTAAGTCTTCGTCACCTAATAAATCTTCTAAGAAGCCGTCACCATCAGTGTCACCGTCAATCATGCCGTCGCCGTCAGCATCTTCTTCGTCCATTGCTGCATCGTCGCTGATTTTAATGCGAGTAGTGCTCACTAAAGCACCAAAACCTTGATACCAATCGCTAACATTAGCCGCGTTGCCACCTGGCACAACTAAAACAACCGCTAATTCATAAGCACCTGGCTCGATACCCGCAATGTCGATAACGGCTTCGACTAATTTGCCTTCGCCACCTAATGCTTCTACAGGGAACGCAACCGCAGCGCCACCTGGTACATACATTAAGATTTGCGCTTCAGCATCACCGTTAAATAACGGTTTTAAGCTTTTTGGCAATTGCAGTTCGATGGTCATGGTGTCGCCAGCGTAGAACACTTGTTTGTTGGTTTTCACCAAACCTTTGCGAGAACCTGGTTTGCCTAACAGTTTGTTGAAAAACTCGGAGGATTTTTTAGCTTTCAGTTGGCTGCTTGAGTTTGAGTTGCCATTACTTTTACCGTTATTCCCAGAGTTGCCTTGTGCTAATACAGAAGTACTTGCAACAGGTAATGCTAAGGCAACAGCTAAAGTTAAGGTTTTTAAAGTAAATGCTTTCATAATTCGCTTCTCCGTATAGGGACTGTTCTAATGAAGTTGAGAGTAGTATAAAAGCTTTTTTTCATTAATGCTATAAGATTGTTTCTTAAAAAGATGCCAGAATATTTCTGATACCTTTTATCGTTAATTTAATACCTAAAATCCTTAATTTTTAATATAAGTTAAAAGAAATTAGACTTAAGAAACAATTAAATTAATTCTCTAATTAATGGCAGACCGTTTTAAAATGAGTGATCGCACCTTGCACAATCCGCTAGCCATATGCTTAATTTATTCTCAAGCGAATACAATGTAAGATTGTAGGACTTAAAAATCAGGCGAAATAACTGGTTAAACCATGTATGCGCAAATTGTCTAACATTTGACTTACTTTGTTTTGTGTTAGAGATAAGCCATGTTGCTCAGCCAATTCAAGTACTGTGTTTAAAGCAGGTAATAAACGACTATCGCTGCCGCGTACCCGAGGCAGGATTTTCTGCACAATTTGTTCATCTAAAGCCGTTTGCCAGCGAATATCTAATAAAGCCGCCGCCTGAATATATTGCTTCATTTCGCTCACGGTACGAAATGCAAACGGCGCGACAGGCCATAAAGCGCGCCATAAGTTCATGACGACTGATTGATAAGGCTGATCATGTAACTGTGCTTGTAATTCATCCGCGTTGACACTGAGTTCTAATACTTGCGCTCGGTCATATACTTTATCAGCAAAACTTTGCGTGGTTTCATCCATATTCACCGTGCCGATGATAAATAAGTTCGGTGGTAAATTGAGCGTGTCCTTGCCTAATTGCAATTGAGCTGTCTTACCACGCGCCCGACACTCCATTACCGACAAGAATTGTGCAAAGTAAAACTCTACCCGCGCCAAATTCATCTCATCTAAAATCAAATGATACGGCGGTGCATGGTTGCCCTGTTGCTCATATTGCATGGCCGCTTCACGAATAAAACGGCTAGCAGGCGTGTCTTGATATTGATCAGTCAACGGATTGAAGTAGCCAAATAAATCGTCATGGCTTTGCCAGTTGGGCGCGACAGGTACTAATAAACGGCGTGCGTCGATGGCCTCGGCGTAACTTTCCGCTAGCCATGTTTTACCGACACCGCTCACCCCTGCCAAAATCACTAAGCCGCGACTTTGCAAAGCTAAATGGTAACGGCGCACAGTGGCACTGGATAACACCATGCCTTGCCGCTGTAACTGGTCGTGAATGGCAGGCAAGGTTAAGGTGCGATGGCGTGTAATGGCGACTGTTTGTTGTGTAGGGTAGATCAAAGCTTTAAAGGCATACCATTCTGCGGCGGTGATGCGGCAACGCTCGGCGTGTTGACTATGTAACACCTGTAAATTTTTTAACAAAGGGTGTTTTAAGCAATCTGCACGCATCACTGGCGGGCGTAAAATGTGGATATAGCGATAATGTACGCCCCAACCTTCAGCCTGTTCAAACACTTCACTGACCACACCGCCCAAAGCGTGCAAGCCAGAAGTATCGCCAGACTGCCATAACATCAATAAGTCACCAGGCCGGATGTCATGATAAGGTTGGGTCAGCGACCATGTCGCAATGTCACCAACTTTATGTTGTTTAAGCTGCTTGGCTAAATTATGCCGTTTTATGTCCACTTGTAGCAACCACACCCGCGCCCGTTCGCGTAAATAATCAGGTCGAATATGCTCTAACAATAATTCGCCAGTATTGCGGTCTAGGGTTTGTAATTGCGTATGTTCTGCTGGCTGGGTTAGCGGTGCTAGTTCGGTTTTTAATGTCTCATTTAATTGCCCTAATTGAATAGGGTCATTTAGCGGATAATAATGTGCTTTGACGTGCCAACCCGCGACAGGCGTTTGAATCACTTCTGCCGGTTCTAATACCACACTGGTGGCGACTAAATTATCATCTACTTGATGAAAGACTAAATCACCACTGTGCAAATGCTCCATGACATGCGTGCTGTTACCGCGTGAGCTGCGGTTATCCGCGTTGCTCATCCAGATATAACCGCCTTGCTGCTCTTGGTTATAAAGCTGTCCTTGTTGTATCCACCAGTAATTGACATGGCTCATGCTTTCCCACAACTCAGCGTCGCTAATTTCATACTCTGCTTGCTGAATCTCTTTCTCCAGTGCCCACTCACTTTCCGCCTCACGTAACTGACTTTGCACGCGGCGAAACAACTCTACTACATCTTCATCAGAGAGCTGTGTGTTAGCCCCTTCCGTGGTTAACTGCCACTGACCCCGCTTAGAGGCATCGAGTAAATTCGCACGCGCAAGGTAAAAACGCGCCCATGCAATCTGATTGCGCACCCGAGAAGTGCCGCTTTTCAAGGTTTCCAGCAATTCCACTTCCGTAATTTGCAAATGTGCAATCACTTGATCGGTCACTTCATGCGGTTTACCGCTGCCCCCCATAGTTTTTAAGATGTCTAAAATGGGGATAACAAAGCGTAAAAATTGTGGGCCGGAGGCGTTTTGTTCCATAACACTCTTCAAGTCAATGATTAAGCCAGTATTAAGCTATGCGATGTGTGCACAAGCGAATGTAACTGTAAGGTCGCAGCCATTAAGTTAAGGGTTTACACCATCTTGTAGGGCGGATAAGGCTTTAGCCGTCATCCGCCGTAAGTCGCTTGGTTCAAGCTTTAACTGTGTTATGTCGGATGACGGCTGTCGCCTTATCCGACCTACAACATCGCTTAACTTAATGGCGGTGAACTGTAGGGTGGAATAGCGCAGCGTATTCCACCATAAAATTCTGTAAGTAGCCAAGTCAGAACAGACACCACGCGCTATGGTGGAATACGGCTTGCGCCTATTCCACCCTACAATGCGTCCTAACTTAGCATCATTCGCCAGTGTATCCAACTGACAGCCTCCCTATTTTTTAATCTTTGAATGATTATTTTGCACACTAAAAACAGTTCAATAATTGACTAAGCACAAAATTTTTTCTATTTACC
>QKBZ01000382.1 GCA_003245895.1 Beggiatoa sp. | reverse complement strand
TTTTTTACTATAGGTGCTGCCATTTCTTTTGATATGTTCACAACTACATTTTGGACAAATCATGAGTGCCTCGTAAGTTTAGTTTTAACAACTAGAATATTATGATAAATATTTTTTATTGGCACTATAAATACAGGACTACCGATGGGTTTATATATTGATTACATGACTCCACATCAGAAAAACTTATCCTTTCTAAATGTGGCTTAGATTTTCTACAAAAAAACTTGATCATTACACAATTGTTTTTACAACAACTATTTCGTCGAATTCAGGTTTTACAGCTTTTCAGACTACTCAAAAAAATCTATGGGAGAGCGCAAACGTCCTGAGTATTGCAAATCAATTGTAAACTTGCTGCCTTTTATATCTGCTAAATCACATTTCGGCATAAATTGTGTAACAACATCTAAAAAATTATCTGATAAAGCTAACATATGATCTTCTAAATCAAGTTTGGTACTCATAATATATACTTCACCATCAATACCTAATTGGGAAGCAGCACTGATGAGTGAGTTTGTAGATGGTAAATAATAAGCTGCCTCGATGATAATATTACCGCCATCACCTTCAATGGCTTGAGAAATAATTTTGCCATTATTCAAAATAACAAATTGTTCAGAAGAAACTTTAATATTACCACTGTTTTGATCACCACCGCCGACGCTAGTTGTTAAACGGCCGCCATTAACTAATAACAATTTATCACTCACTTTAATTTCTAAGTTACCACCGGCTGCATTAAAAGTTTTTGCACTGATTTCAGCATTGCCTTCTATCATAATTTCATTTGCAACGACTTTAACATAACCTGCATCACCTGCGTTTATGAGGTCACGACTAGAATCAGAAGCAACTCTACTGGGTCTTCTTTGGATGCCATCAGTACCTTCTATGAAAATTTGATCTGCATAGATTTCAATATTACCTGCTTGGCCGGTACCTGAAGTATTAGAATCAATCATGCTACTATTGAGCAGTAATATTTGCTGTGCTTCTAATCTCATATCGCCACCCTTACCCTGATGAGTAGAGACGGAAATCAAACCTTCGTTGTCTAATTTAATGGTTTTTGCTTTAATAAATAGACTGCCAGATTTACCTGCAAGCGGCACGCTATCATACTGCAAGGTCTTAGCAATATTAGAGCCTGCATAAGAATTAGACAAAATCGCACTGTTAAAAACAAAGCGTTCTCCTAACTCAGGCAAACGCATTGCACCACTAATAAACAGCTCACCACCAATAATAAATTGCAAATCCGGTGCATTAGCAGAGCCAACACTAATACCACCAATTTCTGCACCATTTAAAATCTGTAAATCACCACCGACAATAATATCAGTAAAACCGCTATTCACTTCAGGCTCAGTAATTGGCTGCATGGAATTTGTGCTATTAGATAGCATACCCACTAAATAATGTCCTTTGACACGTTGACCAATAAAATAAAAATTATCAGTCACTTCAACTAATACATGACCACTTTGATCTAAACCTTCCGTTGTAATCACAACACCTTTTTCAAATAAAACATCATTTGCTCTTATCAATAAAGAGCCTGACTGCCCCAAAGTGTAAGAAGTAGTATCAATACCGGTAAAAAACAGTCCGCCTAAAATATGCAACGTATTTGCTTGAATATGCGTATTGCCACCCGCGCCGTTTATATTTTGATTCCACAGTTGCATATCCGATAATGTCACATCGCCGCCGTGGATAAAAACAGTGCCTCCATCATCCCCTTTTGCATTTAGCAAAGCGCGTTCAACCTCAATACTGCCGCCCGCTGTTACAACAGTCTTTCCCTGATCATCCGTCACTGTTGCTGCTGTGGGAGTTAACACAACTTCACCCGCTTGATTAAGACTGACTAAATACAAACGACCACTGTTTGCTTGCAACGCAGTGGTAAAGACAGGGGTATAAATTTTTAAGGAACTTTCAACATTATTTACATTGAGGTTAGTGGTTTGCCCTTTTTTAGTTGCTTGTGTTTGTACTTCTCCTTGCTCATCCAATACAAACTCCCCTTTGACTGATAAGTCGCCGCCAATTAAAGCTAAAGTTTTGCCAGTAGGTACCGTTAATTGGCTACCTGTGACACTAATCGCTGCGGGGGAATCAGATAAAAAACCAAAGGCTGAAGGCGCGGCTGCGGTGAAGGTAGATTGCTGACTTAAATCACTGTAAAAAGTGCTGCCGTCTTGAAAGGATAATTGCTCAGCGGTGCTGACGTAAAAACTACCAGAGGTATCTAATCGCGCCTGTTCTCCAAACATCACACCTGCCGGATTGAGCAAATATAAATCTGCACCTGAAATTTGATTGCGTATGGTGCCGTCGATTAGTGAGGCGTTGCCACCGGTCACCCGTGAGAAAATGCGTTGTACTGAGTCAGGCCCTGAAAAAGTTACTTGTTCACCTGTTGCTAAATTAAATTGCTGAAAGCTATGGAATAAGTTAACACCGTGTTGTTGACCTAACTGGGCAGCAATTTGATAATCAGGGCCGCTTAAATTGCGTGCTGCTCCCATACTACCATCGGTGATAACCTCAGCCTGACTACATGAGATCAAAACAGAGCAAAAACTCAGCAAAAAATATAAAACAGTAATGAACACTACACACGCTCTCAAATTTAGTGGGGGCTAATTATTTTGGTTAATGCTAATTACTTCTGCGTAAGCATTATACAGTTAAGCGTTTATTTAAAATTTTAGCAATACTAAAAATAAATCGTACTAGTGCTTATAAAGTAATACTATTCTCTGTAAGCAAACACCTAATAGGCTAGTTTCAAATCATGTTAATGGCCGTGCTCATCATCTATTGAGTATGCAACGTCTACATTAAACTCAATTTCTAATGGCAATTTTAAACACTCATCAACAGGTTTTTCTGTAGGATTGGCCAAAAAGTGAATCATTAATCGATCTGCACAGGCTTGGCTGCCTAATACCCCATGTCCTATGTCATCAAATAGGAAAAAATAACTCTGACTAAAACGGGCGGCTGTTTCTTTCGTCCAATTTGGCGGGGTAACAGGATCATAGGCTCCGGCTAGGAATAAGCTGGGAATGTCAGATGAAACGGGTTGACGAAAATCAGCACCTGAATCGGCTACTGGCCAGATAGCACAGGGGCGATGTTGCCATTGTGCTGCAAAAAAGCTAGCTAAGTTGGGATTTTGTTGTTGTGCGGTGCTGAGTTGTGCTAGAAAATCGGCTTCTGTCACCTGCTTATCACTGTCTGCACAATCTACCGATAAATTCACCGCATCACTAAAAGAATCATCTGTGAGCATTTCGACAAAAATCGCCGCCGGTATCACTAAAGCATCAGACTCAGCGTGTCTGACTGATTCGATCATACGCGGCAAGTCGCCGATTAACTCGCGGCTGTAAAGTGATTGGAATAGAATGTATAAAAACCGTGCTTGTGTGATAACGATAGGTGTTAACTCGCTGGTTTCACCCACCGGCACAACAGTGGATAATGGCTGTGTTGCCAACTGTCCCAAAGCTTCTAAAAAGGCGGTGGGCAAATCAGGAAAGGTTTCGCGACAGGCTTGATGTTGTTCACAGCTTTTGAATAAACGTGTTAAGGCACTGTCAAATAATAGTGGTGGCGCTAAAATCGCATTTTTTTCAGGCGGATAAACTGAGTCTAATACCGTACTGCGAATATATTCAGGGTAAGTACGCAAGATAGATAAAGCCAAGCGCGTGCCATACGATACCCCGTATAAATTCCATTGCTGACCGCCGATGCTGGCCATTAAATCCCCCACATCTTGGGTATTGTTAGGGGTATTAAAAGCAGATAAATCGATATTATCGGCTTGCAAGCGCTGATAACACTGTTGCAAGGCCGTTTGCAATAAATTCAGTTCTTGTTTGCCGGATAAATCACGATCTAAATTCGCCATTGCTGAGGCACTGAATTCAGGGCAAGCGATAGCAGGTTGGCTTAAACCCACACCACGTTGATCATAAACGATCAAATCGCGCTGATCTTGGGTATAGTGTTGTTGCCAATCACGCCACATGGCAATGCCATCTGCGGTCAACCACGCGCTACCTCCAGGGCCTCCGTTTAAAAATAACACGGGCGACGGGGTGCGCCACCACTGCCACAGACTGCGTTTAAACCAAACGACGGGTAAGCGTGTTGGCTTAGCAGCGTGTTTAGGCTGTGCTGATACGGTTAAGTAACCACAAAAGGTAGGCTGTTTCCAATCCGTTTTAAACCAACATTCTGTCCATGTTAACTGTGCACCATTGTCTAACTGTACCGGATGTGGCAATTCTCGATAAAGAAGCCCTGCCACAAGCAATATGCACAACACAGGCAATATTAAAAATAATTTTTTCATGTTTTCTATACTAGACTAAAAAGAAAAGGCAGTGGCTATCTTAACAAGACGAGTGCCATGTTATTTTTAAGGTTAATGTATGCGTGTTAACCAAGTAAAAGGAAAGGGGTTAACAAAAATATAAGCGTATAAAAGCTAAAAAAAACGCTCAAATAAGCTGGTTTATTTCCATTGCTCTTGACTATAATCGGTACTATCCTTAATTCTGCTTAAGTGGTAGGTTATTTTTAACGCACGTCTGGTTGCGCAGCTTATTTATTTCGTCATAATCATCATCCGCCAATATTAATAAGCACTATCTATGCAAAAGGTTTCCCAAATTCCTGAGCAACTTGACAAGCTCCAAAAAAACTACATCTCCTCAATGCCCGATAAGCATGCGGAAATTACCACCTATTGGGTGTTAGCTGAGCAATCTCAGTGGCGCGGCGATCCCATCGATAAACTGCGCAATGTCTCGGCTCGCTTATCCGATTCTTCCGCGTTATATGGTTATTCCGACATCAATGTGGCAGCTAGCAAGGTATCGCAATTGTTGCAAACACCGCCACAGCCTTCACAATTAGGCGACTTACAACGTCATCTGCAATCTTTATGCAGTTTACTCACCATTCATGCCCAAGATACGCCACCGCCGATCAGCGATTACAAGATGAAACAAGCTTGGCCGCAGCGTGAGGTGTGTCATTTACTGTGTTTAGTGCATTCAGAATTGCGTTATGAATGGTTGTTAAATCAGCTTAAAGCCCAAAGTTTTCAAATTGAGTTGTGTACGCAGCCTGCTGAATTAGCTCGCATCTTAAGCCAAGATAACTTACCGGATATGGTATTGTTGGATACAGGGTTTTATGCTGCTTCACTCCAAGCAGGTAATCCCGTTGCTGAGCTAAAACAACAATATTCGCAAGTGCCCCTATTGTTCGTGTCAGAGACACACGACTTTATGTCGCAATTGCGGTCAATTCAGGTAGGAGCGCGGGCGCATTTAATCCAGCCGCTCAATGTAGCACAGTTGTTAAGAACCGTGGATGACTTGCTGATGACAGAGCCGAATGGGAATTATCGGATTTTATTGATTGAAGAAGAGCAAAAAATGGCCTTGGAGCATCAAGCATTTTTGCGTCAACAAGGCATGCAAACCTATTTAATTAATAGTCCTGATGCACTCATTGAAGCTCTAGTTGAGTTTAAGCCTGATTTGATTTTGCTTGATACTTTATTAACACATTGTAATGCTTATGAATTAGCCACTTTAATTCGACAAGAAAATGCCTATTTGCATATACCGATTATTTTCTTATTAGAGGAAAATCGGGAGACAACGCATTTAGATGCATTAAACGCAGGCGGTAATGACAGTGTTGCCCGCAGCATTAGCCGCGAACACTTATTGCAATTAATTCAAACACAAGTCACGCAAAGCCAGCGTTTATATAGCATGAGTGCATGGGATGGTTTAACGGGTTTATTAAATCACAGCCATTTTATGACCCATTTAAACGCCCGTATTGCCAGTGCAGAGCGCGCAGGCAGTCCAGTCGCCATCGCTTTGCTAGACATTGATGATTTCCATCTGGTTAATCAAACACATGGTTATTGGATTGGCAACTTAGTGTTAAAGCAGGTCACACGTACTTTAAAACAGCGTTTACGGCGCGGTGATTTGCTGGGGCGTTTATATGGCGATGGTTTTATTATCGCATTGCATGATGCAGATTATGCTTCTGCACAACAGGTATTAGAAAGCTTGATTAAAGACATCGGCCATAGTCTGTGCAATGTGGGCAATACTGCATTGTCGATTACGTTAAGTGCAGGTATCGCACATTACCCTGGTCATATTCAGGTTGATAAAGACCCATGCACAGATATTTTAGTCGTGGCTAAAGAGGCTGTGAAAGCGGCGAAACAGCAGGGAACGGGGCAGGTGGTGATTCGGTCTCTGACTAATGCTTATTGATCATTTACCCGTTAAACCAAGCCACTGACGGCGGATGGCGGCTTACGCCTTATCCGCCTCACACATTAAGCAGCCATGCTCGCTTGATAACGCTCTAACCAATGTGCATAAGGTGCAGGTAATACCCATGAGGGTTTTTGCACTGCCAATGCTTTCGCTGCTTGGTAAGTCCAGTTTGGATTAGCTAAGTGAGCGCGACCGACCATCACTAAATCCAATTGTTGACTGGCTACGGTTTGTTCCGCAATGTTAGGATCATCAATACACCATGAAGACGCGACAGGAATTTGTGCTTCCCGTTTTACCCGTTCTGCAATCGGTGCAAGGAAACCCGGCCCCCAAGGAATTTTGGCTTCAGGAGTAGAAAAACCTACGCTGACATTCAGCATGTCTAAGCCTTTTTCTCGAAACGCTTTGGTTAACTCAATCGCTTCCGCTAAAGTTTCTTCATCACGACCGTCGTACTCAATCACGCCAAAACGTGCCGTTAATGGCAAGTTTTCAGGCCATACTTCGCGCACTGCATCTAAGGTTTCCAGTAAAAAGCGGCAACGGTTTTCAAAATCACCGCCATAGGTATCCGTGCGTTGGTTGGCGTGGGTAGAGAAAAAGCTTTGTGCTAAGTAACCATGTGCAAAGTGCAGTTCTAACCATTCAAAACCGGCATCACGCGCCCGTCGTGCCGCATCAACAAAGTTTTGTTTAATGCGTTGAATTTCTTCAATGCTTAATGCTTTAGGTACACGCGGCAAATTAGCACCAAAGGCAGAGGCTGAAGGTGACAGAATTTGCCAAGCACGCGGATCAGTTTCAGCAATATGGTCATCGCCTTCCCAAGGAATATTGGCACTGGCTTTACGCCCTGCGTGTGCAATTTGAATCCCTGCCACGGCACCGCCTGCTTTAATCGCTTTGGCAATACGCGCCATACCTTCGGCTTGTGCATCATTCCATAAACCTAAACAACGTGGCGTAATGCGGCCTTCTGGGGCAACGCCTGTCGCTTCGACGATGACTAAACCTGCACCACCTCGGCCTAAGCTGGTGTAATGTACTTCATGCCAGTCATTGGTAAAACCATCTGTCGCGCTGTATTGGCACATCGGCGGGATAGCAATGCGGTTGCGTAAGGTGACATCTTTAAGCTGAAACGGGGAAAATAAAGCAGACATAACATCTCTCTCAAAATCAACAGGGCTGAACTTTTTAAACTTAGACGTTACACAGTTGGCGATAAGAACTGTTGTAGGTCGTATAAGCGCAGCGTCATACGACATATTGGCGGATGACGGCTAACGCCTTATCCGCCCTACGAAAATCCCTCAAACAGTGTGTAGGATGAGCTGAAGCACGAAGCCCATCAGTCGTGCCACACCATTAAAATTAAACACGCGGTAAACGATGGGCTTCCTGCGTCAGCCCATCCTACAAAAATGCAACTGCGTAACGCCTTGTCTTAACAGCTTAAGCAGTAATTGGTATAAGATAAAGTATGTCTGTGTTATAGAGTTGATAATATTTCGTTATGATAAATCCGCAATGGTTGCAAACCTTCGCCATACTCGCCGAACTGGGCAGCTTTACCCGTACCGCTGAGCACATTGGCATTACCCAAGCCGCTGTAAGCCAGCACATTCGCCATTTAGAAGCGCAATATGGCACCTTATTGCTACGCCGCCCGCGTCAAATCGAGTTAACACCAACCGGCAATATTCTGCTTACTTATTGCCGCGAAATTGAACAAGCCGATAAATGCTTAAACCTGCGCTTAACCAAAGCCTGCGAAGACTCTGGCGATGTGAGTGTGATCTCACCGGGGAGTATTGGTTTATTGCTATATCCCTTGCTGCTCGATTTACAATGTGCAAACAAAGGCTTATCAATACATCATCGTTTTGCACCTGACTCCGATGTATTAGAAGCTGTATTAAGTAATCAGGCAGAACTAGGCTTTTTAACCTTTAAACCGGATGACCCACGCATTACTGCCAGTCATTTTTCTAAAGAACCGTTAGAACTGGTAGCACCTGCACATCAAAAAGCCTGTCACTGGGAAGAATTAGTCCGTTTAGGCTTTATCGATCACCCTGATGGGCAAGCGATGGCAACTCGCCTGCTTAGCCGACGTTTTCCCGCTAACGCTGATATTAGCAGTATTCCCTGTCATGGCTTTAGTAATCAAGTCAGTTTGATTTTAGAACCGGTGGCGCGAGGCTTAGGCTTCACTGTTATCCCGCGTTATGCGCGACAAGCCTTTAAGCATCAAGAAGCAATTAGCGTAGTGGAGTGTGGTGCGACAGTGGTTGATACCATTTGGCTGATTCACCGTGCAGAGTGGCCGTTATCAGCGCGAGCGGCGCAAACGGTACATTATCTGCGTCAGCAAATGGCTAAGCAGGCATAAATTTAGGTGCTGTGTTGATACGACCTACAACATCTTGCAGTTTTATGACACTGTTGCTACTGTAACACAGCACCCAGCAAGCAAGCCTTATCTTATAAAACCCTAATATTCATAAATACTTATTAAAACTATGTCTGAAATCGCTGCCATTATTTTGCAATCAGGAAAAGCGGCTATTGAATTAGCGTTATTTGTTTTATTGCCGGTCATGATCGTGATGTTGACCATCATGCGCTTTTTAGAAGCTAAACAGCTTATGGATTTAGTAGTGAAAGGTGTCTCGCCAGTACTGCGTCCCTTAGGCTTACCGGGTTTAGGCATTTTTGCCTTAATGCAAATTTTTCTAGTCAGCTTTGCCGCACCTTTGGCCACTTTGGCGATTATGGATAAAACGGGCACCTCTAAGCGGCATATCGCGGCCACCTTGGCGATGATTTTCACCGCTGCACAAGCCAATGTAGTGTTCCCTATGGCGGCTTTAGGCTTACACGTCGGCAGTACCTTGCTGATTGCTTTGGTCGCTAGCTTACTTAGCGCAGCCTTAACTTATCATGTGTTTGCCCGTCACTTGCCGAATGAAGACGAGCACAGCGAAGAACATTTAATACACCCTTCCAGCAAACACAATAACACCGGCTTATTAAGCATCATCAATAAAGCAGGCAAAGAAGCTTACGAGTTGGCAATTGCCGCTATTCCTATGTTGGTATTAGCCTTGGTATTGGTGAATAGCTTACGTTCGGCAGGCGTGATGACATGGTTAGAAGGCGCATTAGCCCCTGTAATGGCATGGGTGGATTATCCTTCCTTAGCGGTATTGCCAATTGTCAGCAAATATATTGCCGGTGGTACTGCCATGATGGGCGTAACCACAGATTATTTGCAGCAAAATTTGATTAGCTTAGTCGAATTCAATCGCATGGCTGGCTTTCTTATCAATCCATTCGACTTAGCTGGGGTTGCGATTTTAATCTCGGCGGGTTCTCGCGTCGCCTCAGTGTTAAAACCAGCAATGTATGGTGCAGCGGTAGGGATTTTACTGCGGGCGGTTTTGCATGGGATTTGGTTTTAAGGGGGTTATCTTGTAGGTCGGATAAGGCGATAGCCGTCATCCGACATGAGGCTGTAAAAGAACTTTTTG
>QKBZ01000319.1 GCA_003245895.1 Beggiatoa sp. | reverse complement strand
ATTTATAGCCCTGATGGTCGTCATATTGTCACTTCATCGAAAGATGGCACAGCACGCCTATGGGATAGCAATAGTGGCAAGTTGCTGATGACGCTTAAACACGATGCTCTGGTTTATTCAACCAATTACAGCCCTGATGGTCGTTATCTGATCAGCGTGGCGAGTGATAAAACGGTGCGGGTGTGGGACAGCAATAACGGTGCTTTGCTGATGAAGCTGCCACATGATAGCGGGGTGAATTCAGCCTATTACAGCCCTGATGGTAGCCGCATTGTCACTGCGGCAAATGATAGCTTGGTGCGGGTGTGGGATAGCCATAGCGGTAAATTGATAAATACATTTCAGCATAAGTTTGCTGTGAATTCAGCGGTGTATAGTCCTGATGGCTATCATATTGTCACTGCATCTTCTGATGGCGCGGTGCGGATATGGCTTAATTTTCCGACTTTAGCGGAAACGGTTAAACAAGCACACGCCTTTTTGCCCGACACTCGCAGCCAAGAACCCATTGCAGGTGATCGTTTACTGTGTGCAGAACGTGAGAACTATTTCTTAGATGTGCTTGAACGCTGTGTTGAGGGAATGGTCAAACAGCCCTAGAAAACGGCGAAAAGCCCTTCACAGAGGAAGTCTTAAAAGTATTACGCTAGAATAAAAAAAGCTGTCAGGTCACTGCCATTAAGTTAAGGCTTTGCACCGTTTTGTAGGGCGGATAAGGCGACAGCCGTCATCCGCCGTCGGTGGCTTGGTTCAAGCTTCAAGCGTGTGATGTCGGATGACGGCTAAAGCCTTATCCGACCTACAAAAGAACTTAACTTAATGGCAGTGAGCTGTCAGGTACGCACCTGACAGCTTTTTACTTTCTACCACCCCACAAGAAAGTCCCCCATGACCACTCAATACAAAGACCTTTTTATCTCCTACGGTCGCCGCGAAAGCCTAGGTTTTGTCGCGAGGCTACACCAACGCCTAAAACTCGCCGGTTATGACGCATGGTTCGACAAAATCAATATCCCCGATGGTGAAGACTACGCGGCACGTATTAACTACGGTATTGAATCTGCGCATAATTTCGTCTATGTCATGGCACCGCGTGCGCTCTGCTCGCCCTACTGCTTAATTGAAATCGAATATGCCCGCTATCTCGGCAAACGGGTGATCCCGATCAATCAGATGGTCATTTTTCAAACCGAAGACAAACCCCTATCAGAAAGTGATAAAGCCGTCTTACATGGCTTTTATGCCCGATATGGCCTCGATGACCCGAATATTGAAACCACACAACAAGTATTAAACCGTAGTCTAGCCGCCATCGGGCGCACCGACTGGCTAGACGGCAAAGAAAAATTATCAGATGACGACTGCAATGCCTTGTTTAAATGGGCGCAAGGCTACGAAAATTTCTGGCATAAACATGAAGAGGTAAACTACTTACAAACCGCTGAATTACCACAATTTGGGCAAGCTGTGGACAGTTTGACCAGCATCATCGAGCGCATGCAAACCGTGATAGAACGGCATAAAAAGCATGTGACGCGACACACTGACTTAATGATGCAAGCCTTAACATGGTCACATAATCAATATGCAAACCATTATTTGCTAGTCGGTAAAGAACGCACCGTCGCCGAAGATTGGCTGGCGCGGGAATTTCGAGACGGTGAGCAAGCACCGTGTGAAGCCAATGCTTTATTGTGTGACTTTATCTGTGAATCGCGGAAAAACGGCGAAAACAAATTAACCGATTGTTTTATCTGTTATGCCCATGAAGATAAAGCCGTGCGGGATGCTGTGCTGCAATCCTTAGCGCGTTATGCAATCACCGCTTGGCGACATGATAAAGACATCGATAAAGGTCAAACTTATGAACAAGCGATAGAAGCAGGGATTGAAGGCGCTGATAATGTCTTGTTTTTTGTCTCCCCCCATTCTGTACAATCTGTGCATTGTTTGCGCGAGTTAGCACATGCACTGCAATATAATAAACGACTGATTCCGCTGCTTATTACAGAAACACTGGCTGAACAAATCCCCGAAGCCGTGCGCAGTTTGCAATTTATCAATTTTGCCAATAATCAAGACCCACAAGTTTATGACAGCCGTATTGCCGATATTTTAAATATCGTGCGCCAAGAAGCGACTTATTACAACCACCATAAAATGCTATTAGTGCAGGCGTTACGCTGGCAACAACAACAGCAACAAGCCTCGTTTTTACTGCGCGGTCATAACCTAGAAAATGCAAAAACGTGGTTACGCTTAAATCAAGAACGGGAACAACACGCGCCAATTGCCTTGCATCAAGAACTGATTAACACCTCAGAAGCCGCGAAAGGCAGATTACATACCGAGGTTTTTTTATCCTATTCTCGAAAAGATGCGGATTTTGCTCGCAAATTAAATTTAAGCCTACAAGCCGCAGGCAAAAATGTCTGGTTTGACCAAGAGAGTATTGCCTCTGGGATGGATTTTGAGGCGGAGTTGTATAAGGGGATTAACGGCGCGGATAACTTTGTCTTTGTGTTATCGCCGGATTCGGTTATTTCAAAATATTGCGAAGATGAAGTGAATTATGCTGTTAGCCAAGGCAAACGCATTTTTACCGTGTTATGCCGAGAAATCGATCCTGAAACGCTGCCGTCTGCCTTGCGTAAACTCAACTGGATAGATTTTTTAAACATACCTTTTGAGAAATCGTTTACCGAGTTAGTTCAAGCCTTAGATTTAGACCGCGAACATGCTGCCCAACATACCGTGTTACAGCAACGTGCTTTGGAATGGACAGAAAATCAGCAAAGTGCTGACTTTTTACTTAATAACAGTGCTTGTACAAAAGCAGAAGCGTGGCAAACGACGGCTAAAACCAAAGCTAAACAGCCTGCGCCGACACAACTGCAACAACGCTATATTCAAAACAGCCGCAGTGCCATTACCGCAGCGCAACGAAAAGAGAAACGCCGTCAACAGTGGATATTAAGCTCGGTGTCATTGGGGTTAGTGTTTGCGTTAATTTTGGCGGGCTTTGCTTGGCTGCAAATGCAAAAGGCGGAAAAGCAGAGAAATGTTGCGCTTTTGAGTCAATCACGCTTTTTGATCAAAGAAGCCAACTATGTCATTAACAATGATTTGCCGTTAATGTCCATGCGACTGGCCTTAGAAGCAGCCCCCAATACTTCAGAAACAACCCCTAATAGACCTTTAGCTAAAGAGTTATATGACACCTTATCGCAAAGTATTAATCGTCATTATCAAGGTGTTTTTGAATATGAACAAGTGGTAAAAGGCGTGGGCTTTAGCCCTGACGGTCAGCATTTTCTCAGCTATGCGGCGGATACTGCGTATGTGTGGGACATGAATACCCGCCAACTGACCACCTTACTCAGAGGACATCAAGACCTTATTAAGTCAGCGACTTACAGTCCTGATGGGGCTTATATCGTCACTGCCTCAGCAGATAACACGGCGCGGATTTGGGACAGTCGCACAGGCAGGTTGCTTGCCAAATTAGCAGGGCATAAAAATTCTGTGTTGTCAGCCAGTTACAGCCCTGACGGACACTATATCGTTACCGCTTCTTATGATAATACCGCGCACGTGTGGGACAGCCGATCAGGTGAATTACTGGGCACACTGACGGGGCATACTGAACCGGTTAATTCAGCCTTGTATAGCCCTGATGGTAAGCAGATTGTCACCGCCTCGGCGGATGATACCGCCCGCATTTGGGACAGTCACACGATGAAATTGCTGACGGTATTAAAAGGACATCAAGGTGATGTCAATTCAGCAATTTACAGTCCTAATGGCAAGCAGCTTGTCACCGCCTCGGCGGATAATACGGCGCGTGTTTGGCAGAGTGACACAGGTGCATTAGTGGCCACACTGGAAGGACATAGCAAGTCTTTATATTCAGCCTGTTATAACCGTGATGGCAGTCGCATTGTGACTGCTTCGGCAGATAGAACTGCTCGTGTCTGGGACAGTCAAACCGGCGGCTTATTGGCAAACTTAGAAGGACATTCTGGGCCAGTGTTATCAGCCACTTATAGCCCCAGTGAGCAATACATCGTCACCGCTTCCACTGATAAAACAGCACGTATCTGGAATAGCCATACAGGGGAATTGCATGCCACATTAACGGGGCATAAAAGAGCCATTAATTCAGCAATCTATCATCCTAGTGAAAATTATCTCATTAGCACGTCTTATGATAAAACAGCGCGTGTCTGGGATAGTCAGGGGAATGTGTTTCTTGCCACCTTAAATGGGCATCTCAGAGATGTGACTTCAGCCGAGTATAGCCCTGATGGCAAGCGCATTGTGACTGCCTCCAATGATAGAACAGCGCGGATTTGGGACAGTGATAGCAGCCAGTTGCTTGTCGTGCTTTCGGGGCATGAGGACTGGATTAGATACGCAGGCTTTAGCCCCGATGGCAATACCATCATTACCGCTTCGGCGGATAACACGGCGCGGATTTGGGACAGTCACACAGGCGCATTATTGCTCACGCTGCAAGGGCATGATGATATTGTGTATGCAGCACTTTATAGCCCCGATAGCGAACGCATTGTGACAGCTTCTGCTGATGGAACTGTGCGGACGTGGGACAGTCACACAGGCGCATTACTGCTCACCATGAAAGGGCATAACGAAATGTTCTCCGCCATTTTCAGCCCTGATGGCAAGCAGATTGTGGCCAGTTCTGTGGATAAACATGCGTGGGTATGGGATAGCCACACAGGCGTATTGCAGAATACCTTAACAGGGCATAAAGATCGTTTATATACAGCTATTTATAGCTCTGATGGCAAGCAAATTGTGACGGCCTCTGCCGATAACTCCGCTCGTGTGTGGGACAGTCGCACAGGTGACTTACTACTCACCCTTATTGGGCATACCGCTTCTGTGCAGTCCGCAATGTTTAGCCCTGACAACAGCCGTATCGTAACCGCATCTGATGACAATACCGCGCGGATTTGGGACAGTCACACAGGCGAGTTGTTAGTCACCTTGAATGGGCATAAAGATTCCGTATTTTCAGCGACTTACAGTCCTGATGGTCAATACATTGTGACCGCCTCGGCAGATAACTCGGCGCGTATTTGGCTAGCACCTGCTTCTTTAGCAGAAATGTTGCAACAGGCTCAACGTTTTTTGCCTAAGTATCGAGATGTGATCGGTGCTAAACAGCTTTCTGGGATGCGTTTATTGTGTACTGAGCGGGCGGCTTATTTCTTAGAGATCATTGAACGCTGTGCTGAAGTTCAAGATGAAAATATTCGCGGCAGTGAATATCTTGGCGAATTTGATAGCCACACGGGTAAAGCGCATGGACAAGGTGAAACCCAAGGGGTGAATTATTATAAGGGTGGTTTTAAACAAGGCTTAAAACATGGTGACGGCGTTTATACATGGGCGGATGGCACGCAATGGGCAGGCATGTTTAACGAAGATTTAGCAGAGGGGATTGGTGAATTAAAAGTCATCACAACGGGCTGGTATGAAGCCGCGAAAGGGGAGAGCAATCTTAAGCAGGCGATAGCCTTGTTAGAAACGCAGTTGAAGATTTTACCCCAACACAGCAATACTTTTCTGTTATGGGGGGAGATATTGGCTAAGCAAAACCAAGATACACAAGCACTTGAAAAGTTCCAGCAGGCTTTTGCGTTAGACCCCAGCTTAAATTTTGACCCTGACACGAAAATTTCACAGTTGCATGCTGAATTTTTAATTGAAGAAGTGGGCAACTTAAGTTTTAAAACCAAAGCAGAGGACATTTTGCAAAAAATTGATCAAGCCTTGCAGTTAAATACTGACACGATTGATGCTTATGACTGGAGTCGATTGTGTTGGGCGGGCGCATTGAATCAACATGCGCAAGATGTTTTAAAACTGTGTGAGTTAGCCGTTGCGAAAGAACCAGACAATGCGCTGTATATGTCTGTTCGTGGTTTAGCGCGTGCATTAACCGGTAATCTGCGTGAGGCAGCAGAAGACTTTCGCTTTTTTGTGACCCATAAACCAGATGATGAAGATATTGAATATGTTAGAGCTTGGCTAGCAAGCCTAGAACAAGGTGAAAATCCATTCACCGAAGCGGTGTTAGAGAGATTGCGTCAGCGTTAACATAAGGCCGTCAGTTCTGCACAGAGCTGACGGCTTTTTTTTATCCCACCCACCCATAGCAAATAATTCCCATGACCACTCAATACAAAGACCTATTTATCTCCTACGGTCGCCGCGAAAGCCTAGGTTTTGTGGCGAGACTCCATCAACGCTTGAAACTTGCCGGTTATGAGGCTTGGTTCGATAAGGTGAATATTCCTGACGGTGAGGATTATGCCGCTCGGATTAGTCATGGTATTGAATCAGCGCATAATTTTGTTTATGTCATGGCGCCGCGTGCGCTGTGTTCGCCCTACTGTTTGATTGAAATTGAATATGCCCGTTATTTAGGTAAGCGGGTGATTCCGATTAATCAGATGGTGATTTTTCAGACGGAGGATAAACCGCTGTCTGACGGTGATCAGGCGGTGTTGCATGGGTTTTATGCGCGGTATGGGCTGGATGATCCGAATATCACCACGACGCAGCAGGTGTTAGAGCGTAGTTTAGCCTCGATTGGGCGCACGGATTGGTTAGACGGCAAGGAAAAGCTGTCGGATGAGGATTGCTCGGCCTTATTTTCATGGGCGCAAGAGTATGAGAATTTTTGGCATAAGCATGAGGATTTGAATTATCTGCAACTGGCTGAGTTGCCGCAGTTTGGGCAGTCGGTGGATAGTTTGGCGAGCATTATCGAGCGTATGCAGATTGTGCTGGAGCGGCATAAAAAGCATGTGGCGCAGCACACGGATTTAATGATGCAAGCGTTGATGTGGTCGCAAAATCAATACGCTAACCATTATTTGCTGGTTGGTAAGGAGCGCACAGCGGCGGAGGATTGGTTGGCGCGGGAGTTTCGGGATGGGGAGCAGGCGCCGTGTGAGCCTAACGCTTTGTTGTGTGATTTTATCTGTGAGTCACGGAAAAATGGCGAGAATCGCTTAACCGATTGTTTTATCTGCTATGCCAGCGAAGATAAAGCGGTAAGAGATGCGGTGATTAATTCTCTAGCCCGTTATGCCATCACGACTTGGCGGCATGATAAGGATATTGTCAAAGGTCAGACTTATGATCAGGCGATAGAAGCGGGGATTGAAGGGGCGGACAATGTGTTGTTTTTTGTCTCGCCTGAGTCGGTACGGTCTGAGTATTGTTTGAAAGAGTTGCAGCACGCGCTCCAATACAATAAACGATTGATTCCACTATTAATCACAGAAACCGCAGTTGATGATATTCCTGAGGCTGTGCGCGGTTTGCAATGTGTCGATTTTACCGATAATCAGTGTCAGCAGGATTATGACAGTGATATAGCCGATATTCTCAATATCGTGCGGCAAGATGCAACGTATTATGAGCATCATAAAGTCTTGTTAGTGCAGGCGTTACGCTGGCAGCGACAACAGCAGCAAAGTTCGTTTTTATTGCGGGGGCATAATTTAGAGAATGCGAAAACATGGTTGCGTTTAAATCAGGAGCGGGAGCAGCATGCGCCGCTTGAGTTGCATCGTGAATTAATCACGGTTTCGGAAGCGGCGAAAGGTCGTTTACGCACAGATGTTTTCTTGTCTTATTCTCGAAAAGATGGCGATTTTGCCCGTAAGTTGAATTTAAGCTTACAAGCGGCAGGTAAAAACGTCTGGTTTGATCAAGAGAGTATTGCCTCTGGGATGGATTTTGAGGCGGAGTTATATAAGGGCATTAACGGTGCGGATAACTTTGTGTTTGTGTTGTCGCCGGATTCTGTGACCTCGGAATATTGTGAAGATGAGGTGAGTTATGCGTTAAGTCAGGGTAAGCGCATTTTTACCGTGTTATGTCGTGACACTGATCCCGAAACTTTACCACCTGCCTTACGAAATATTCATTGGTTAGATTTTCTAAACACGCCTTTTGATAAATCCTTTGCTGAATTAATCCAAGCCTTAGATTTAGACCGCGAGCATGCAGCTCAGCATACGGTATTGCAGCAACGTGCCTTGGAGTGGTCAGAGAATCAGCAAAGTGCTGACTTTTTGTTGAATAGTAGCGCGTGTAATAAGGCTGAGGTTTGGCAGGAAACGGCGCAAGTGGATAGCAAGCAGCCTGCGCCAACAGCGTTGCAGCAAAGTTATATCCAAAATAGTCGCAGTGCGATTACCGCCGCACAGAGAAAGGAGAAACGCCGTCAGCAGTGGATATTAACCTCAGTGTCTTTGGGGTTGGTGTTTGCGTTGATATTGGCGTTTTTTTCTTGGTTGCAGATGCAGGAGGCGGAGAAGCAGAAGGCTATTGCAGAGGGACAAACCTTAGTCGCGGAAGAAAAAACACGGGAAGCAGAAGAACAAAAAGCGATAGCAGAACAGCAAAAATCCTCAGCTTTAGCCGGACAATCACGCTTGCTATCAAAACAAATAGAGCTTGTTGGTAAAAGTAAACCCGCAACAGCAATGCGACTGGCCTTAGAGGCTTTACCAAAGACATCAGAAACCTATCCTGAACGACCTTTGGTTAAAGAAGCGTATGAATCATTGGCAATAAGTCTTAATCGCCATTTTCAAGGCATTTTTGAACATGAAGAATCGGTAGATAGTGCCGAATTTAGTCCTGATAGTAAACGCTTTTTGACACGTTCAGGCAAGGTTGCTTATGTTTGGGATATAAGCAGTCGTCAGATTATCGCAACACTGGAAGGACATGAAGGTTATATAACTTCAGCGACGTATAGTCCCGATGGAAGCCGCATTGTCACTGCTTCTTATGATAACACAGCTCGCGTGTGGGATAGTAACAGCGGCAAGCTGGTTGTCATGCTTCAGGGGCACGAAAATGATATATGGTCAGCGACGTATAACCCCGATGGAAACCGCATCGTCACTACATCTGAAGATGGAACTGCCCGCGTGTGGGATAGCAACAACGGTCAATTAATAGTTACGCTTAAGGGACATGAAAATAGAGTAACTTCAGCTAGCTATAGTCAAGACGGAAGCCGTATCGTCACAGTATCTGATGATAAAACTGCTCGCGTGTGGGACAGCAATAGCGGTAAGTTAATAGTCACACTTAAGGGACATAAAGCATCTGTAAGTTTAGCGAGGTACAGCCCCAATGGAAGCTATATCGTCACTGCATCCTCTGATAAAACTGCTCGCGTATGGGACAGCAACAGTGGCAAGTTGATTGTCATGCTTAAAGGGCATGAAGATTCGGTAAGTTCATTGAGTTATAGCCCCGATGGGAGCCGCATCGTCACTGCTTCTGGAGATGGAACCGCCCGCGTGTGGGACAGCAACAGCGGTGGGCTGATTGTCACGCTTCAGGGGCATGAAGGTTCTGTCTATTCAGCGAGGTACAGCCCCGATGGAAGCCGCATCGTCACTGCGTCTTATGATAACACCACCCGCGTGTGGAACAGCAGCAGTGGCGAGCTGATTGTTATGCTTAAAGGGCATGAAGGTGGGGTAAATTCAGCGAGGTACAGCCCCGATGGAATTCACATTATCACTGCATCCTCTGATAAAACTGCTCGTGTGTGGGATAGTAGCAGCGGCGGGCTGATTGTCACGCTTAAGGGGCATGAAAATACTGTAAGAACAGCCGCGTTCAGTCCAGATGGAAGCCACATCGTCACTGCGTCTACTGATAAAACCGCCCGCGTGTGGGACAGCAACAGCGGCGGGTTAATTTTCACGCTTAAGGGGTATGAAGGTTCTGTCTATTCAGCGAGGTACAGCCCCGATGGAAGCCGCATCGTCACTGCGTCTTATGATAACATCGTCCGCGTGTGGGACAGCAACAGCGGCGGGTTAATTTTCATGCTTAAGGGGCATGAGTCTGG
>QKBZ01000381.1 GCA_003245895.1 Beggiatoa sp. | reverse complement strand
TATTTTGTTCATGTAACAAAATGACAACACGAAATACTCCGATGAAAAAAGCATTTTTTCAAAGTGGAAGTTTTCGTGTACCTATTGCCGAGTGTTTTCTTTTTATTTTGGCTATTGACTGGGTTATAACAGGTCGGATAAGGCTTTAGCCATCATCCGACATAACACAGTTGAAGCTTGCCGAGCGGCGGCGGCGGATGACGGCTTACACCTTATCCGCCCTACAAAAACCTCAAGCAATCAACACAATATCATATTGCTCTTGAGTATAAGAATGTTCTGCCTGAAAGCGGATATGCCGACCAATAAACGCTTCTAACTCTGCCACGCTGTCCGATTCTTCATCGATCATCATATCGACCACTTCTTGCGAAGCCAGCACTAAAAAGCGTTGATTTTCAAATTGCCGCGCTTCACGCAAAATTTCGCGGAACACTTCATAACACACCGTTTCAGCCGTCTTAATGGTGCCGCGTCCCATACACGTTGGGCAAGTTTCGCATAACACATGCTCTAAACTTTCCCGCGTGCGCTTGCGTGTCATCTGCACTAAGCCAAGAGAAGACACTTCGCTGATGTGACTTTTCGTGTGATCTTTCTCCAAACATTTTTCCAAGGTTTTTAACACTTGGCGTTTATGTTCAGGATCGATCATATCGATAAAGTCTAAGATGATAATGCCACCTAAATTGCGCAAACGCAGTTGACGGGCAATGGCTTGTGCTGCTTCCAAATTGGTTTTAAAAATAGTCTCTTCTAAATTGCGACTACCAACATAAGCCCCTGTATTGACATCAATTGTCGTCATTGCCTCGGTTTGATCAATGACTAAATAACCGCCGGATTTTAATTGCACTTTACGTTCTAAGGCGCGGCTAATCTCATCTTCAATCGAATATAAATCGAAAATAGGCCGTTCACCGGGGTAATGGGTGATTTGCGGCACTAAATTGGTCAAAAACTTCTCGGCAAATTGCACCACTTCCTGATACGTCTCACGGGAATCAATACGCACTTTTTCAACACTACTGCCCATTAAATCGCGGATAGTGCGGATGACTAAAGAGAAATCTTCATAAATTAAGGAAGGTGCTCTGATTTTGCTGGCTTGCTCTTGGATGTCTTGCCATAAGCGGCATAAAAACATCATATCTGCGCTTAACATCTCATCGCTTGCCCCTTCTGCGGCAGTGCGGATGATGAAGCCATATTCACTACACAAGCTGGTGGTATCAGAGTGCGGTGTAACCGTTTCCATGATGACCATTTCATTGGCATTGCTGCCATTGGACTTTTCTGCTGTGTCTTCGCTTTCATCATCTGGTGTTGCGGGTATCAAAGCAGCCACCGCCTCGGGCACCAGCATCCCCATATGACGCATAACAATGGTCTTTAACCGCCGTCGTTCTTCTTCATTCTCAATACGGGTAGAAATACCAATCGTATTGGCAGAATAAGGAATAAACACAACGTAACGGGAAGGGATGGAGACTTGTGTGGTTAGACGTGCGCCTTTAGTGCCCAGTGGGTCTTTAATCACTTGCACTAACACTTCCTGCCCTTCATACAACAAATCGTTGATTGAAAGGTCAGACTTGCGCACGGGTTCTGCGCTGTCTAGGTTAGGCGTAACAATATCAGAGGCATGTAAAAAAGCGGCGCGTTCTAGACCAATGTCTACAAAAGCGGCTTGCATCCCCGGTAACACCCGACACACACGCCCTTTGTAAATATTGCTGACTAAACCACGCTTACTACTGCGCTCGATAAAAACTTCCTGTAACACACCATTTTCGACCACCGCAACCCGCGTTTCACGAGGGGTGACGTTAATTAGAATTTCTTCGCTCATGCTGAATTGGTATCTTTTAGCGGGATATTAAGATCAATTATCAAGGAATCATGTTCAATGATCAAAGCCCATGCCGATTTTTTTCCAGCTTGAATAATTGAGGTGTGCTTGATGTTGTTTAGAGACTTGGCAACAAGCGTTGCCGTTGTAGGGTGGAATAGCGTAGCGTATTCCACCCTGCAACTCTGCAAAAAGCTGAGCAAAAACAGATAATAAGCCACATGATAGAATACGGCTTACGCCTATTTTCTCGTTCCTATCACTGCCATTAAGCCAAGGGTTTGCACCGTATTGTAGGTCGGATAAGGCGACAGCCGTCATCCGACATCGTGCGTGTGAAGCTTGATCCAAGCCACTTGCGGCGGATGACGGCTTACGCCTTATCCGCCCTACAACACAAACTTTTCTAAGCCTAAATCACCTGCTTTTGTTAATAGCTTACTTTCGGTTAACACCACGGTATTGGCAGATTCAGGCTGCAAATAAGTCAGGGCAACCCGTTGTAAATCCGCAATGGTAACTTTCAGCACTTGGCGGCGGAATTCTTGCCGGTGTTCGGGAGAGCGACCGTGTAAGTTTGCAAAGAAAGTGCTGATGGCTTCACCGGCTGGCGAACCAGGGCGGTCAATGCGACTAACCACGTTTAACACCGCTTCTTCTAAACTTTGTTCGCAATGGTTATGCGTTTGTAACCAAGACAGCGCATCATCAAAAGCTTTTAAGGTGTCCGTTAAGTGTGGATCACGGAACGAGAATAAGCGGAATGCACCGCTGTCGCTGTCGTAATGCGCACCAGCACCATATGCCCCGCCTTGTTCGCGAATGGCACGGTGTAAAAAGCCATTGCGTAAAAAGTCGCCTAACACGATTAATACCGGCGCATCTCGATGTTGCATCGCGACGGCTGAATAAGCACGGGCGCAAAAGCTGACTTGTGTGTTCGTCGTCCATGCTTGCTGCACGCGACGTTTTACCGGCATCCCACGCATGGGGCTAAAGCTTTGCTGTGTTGGTAAAGGTTGCTGCCAACACTCGGCTAAACTGGCGCGGATGTCGTCTTGGTGTTGTTGTTCGCTGACAATCAGGAATTGATGCGGTGCCGCCATCAATAAATCCCGAATTTGGCTTAATTGCTCAGCCAGTTTGCTTAACGCGGCTGCATCATCTAAACGATCATCTAACTCACGCACTAAGCGAATGCTGTCAAAACCATACCAACGCTGAAACAGCGCTCCGGCAGGACTAATGCCACTGGTCGCCGCTAACATGGCTAAGTTGTGACCACGTTCGGTAATGTTGTTATCAATACCCGAACGTAATTGACTGATTAACTCGCGCAAACGGGATAACTCATCAAAGCGCACTGTAGTCAAAGTATCGCGGATTAATTGCGTTAAGGCGGCTTGATTGCGGATTAAAGCTTTACCCGCTAAGGAGAATTTGCCATTCAATTGGTGAATATCAGCAATGCCATTGCGTATGGAGATACGGGCACTAATACCGCCGGTCACAGCGGCTTGACGTGCTGCGGTGGCTAAATAACTTTCACCGGCACAGCCTAACTCGGTTACGCAATCGCAGAAAATCGGCATTAATTCCAATAATTCCGCGCTTAATTGCGGCATATCCAGCACTAAATGCTGATACACCATGCCATTGGTACCTTGTGCAAACCATGTTGTGTTCACACCCGCTACGGTATCGGCTTGGCCTTCTGGTAACACTAAGGTTTCAGGAATATCTTCGCGGGTGACTTTAGGCAAAATATCAGGGTCATCGACTTTGGCTTGCCGTTCTTTTAACGCGGCTGCTTGGGCAACTAATTGTTGCTGTGCGTTGTCGTCTAACTGCGCTTTTTGTTCCGCAAGACGGGCTTGTTCTTCAGCCAATTGTTGCGCCGCTAACTCAGGATCAGGTGCCATCACCAAGCGGATACGGTGCGGATTATTTAACAGCAATTCTTGTACTAAACGCGAGACAAATTGCGGGTCTTGGCAATCTTGGCGTAAGGCTTCCAATACTGCATCGATGTCTAAAGTCGATAAAGGATCGCCGCCGTGTAAGGCAGGGGCTAACATATTGACTAATAAATGCAAGCCATAAGGGAAACCGTCGCCAGTCACTTCACGCTGTTGTAATTCCATTTGATGCAACACCGCTTCAACTTGCGCAGGGTCTACGCCTTCCTGTGCCACTTTATTCAACACATCTAAGATCAGCGTTTCCACTGCATCAGCACATTCTGGATCAGAACCTTCTAAACCACAGGCAAAAAAGGTTTCGCGGGTGGATTCATCAAAACCACAAAAGGGTGATGGCGAATCACCTAAACCGCAACTTTCTAAGGCATGACGTAATGGTGAGGCGCTGTTATCGAGCAATACGCCTGATAATAAGGCCGCATTCATCACTGCGCGTACATCGGTAAGCGGATTTAGTAGCCATGCCATAACAATATGCGTTTTCTCGCTACAATCACCTTCATCCAATGGGTAAGTCGTGGTGATGGTTTGTGGCGTGGTGTAACGCTGTTCATCAGGCACTCGCAAATTAACGTCTAATTTGCCAAAACGCGATAAAGCACATTGTTCAAAATAGGCTTGGTGATGCGTGGCAGGCAAGTTGCCATAAGTCATGAGTACGGCATTCGACGGGTGATAATGCGTGGCGTGGAAGGCACGCAATTGCTCTACCGTCAGTTTAGGAATCTCTGCCGGATCACCACCACTGTTATAGTGATAAGTGGTGGTCGGGAATAAACTCGCACCCAATTGATCCCACAACAATTGAATTGGGGAGCTGGTAGCTCCTTTCATTTCGTTGTACACCACACCGCGATACACCAACGGCGAGTTTGGATCGTCAGGCGTTTCAAATTCTAAACGGCAGCCTTCTTGCGCAAAGTCTAAAGCATCTAAGTTGGGGAAAAATACTGCGTCTAAATAAACTTGTAATAAGTTGTCAAAATCTTTCACGTTTTGGCTGGCGAAGGGGTAGGCTGTCCAATCGCTGCTGGTAAACGCATTCATGAATGTATTTAAGGAGCGGCGAACCATCATAAAAAACGGATCGCGCACAGGGTAGCGCTGGCTACCGCACAAAGTCGTGTGTTCTAAAATATGCGCCACGCCGGTTGAATCTTGCGGCACGGTCAAGAAACCAATTAAAAAAGCATTGTTATTGTCTTCACTGCTGAGGTGATAGTGACGCGCACCCGTTGCAGCATGTTGATATTCTTCAAATTGCAGTTTTAAGTTATCAATGTAATGTTGTCGAATGAAAGTAAAAGCGGTGTGAGTCATTCTAGTCCTAGCTAATCTGTGGTAATGCCTGCGGCTGTATATTTAGGCGAAAAAACGATAGTTTATGGCAATATGGGTATTAAGGTAGCGGATTTAAGTGGTGGGGTAAATGTGTTTACAGCTTTAGTTGTTGGCATAAAGACTTTTAGCGGAAATTTTACGTGCCAATACTGCATTGCAAAAGTGCGCATGTGCTGAAGCGTGAAGCACAGTATTGAGTGCAATTGATGCACTTCCTTCGCTCACGTTCTCTATTGCTTAGCCGTTATTTTACCGCAACCAATTAGCTTATAAAAAAAACCGTTGATTAGGCAAAAGTCGCCGTGCTGCGTATGATGAACGATACTAAATGAGAACTTTAGTTAACTTACACAATGTAAAATAAAATTTTGCAGTGCGTTTTCTCACGTAAGCATTTAACATTGTGTTACAACAATACGATAAAAAAGGTCATGCTGTCGTCTATTTCTCAATAACACTGATTGAGGCATAGTCTTTGCTGGCAAGATAAACAAAAACAGCATTATGCTCCCTTACGTTTAAGACTCATCAAAGGCAGCGCCTGTCGGTAGGTTAAAACGTCTCAAGAACTAGAAAGGATTAAAGGATATGTGGACTGTATGCAGAGCAGCAGGCATTTTTTCACTGCTACTGATCTTAGGCGGTTGCTCTTCATTGTTACCAAGGGTAGAAACCACCACGGAATCGCCTTGGCAAAGTTTTGAAGATGCGCAAATTGCATTTGACAAAATTATCCCCGGTGAAAGCACAACCGCTGACTTAAAAGAGTTAGGCTTTGATCCCTTTGTATCGCCTAACGTGACCTTAATCAACTATCTTGATTTAATTCAACATTTTATTCCCAACTCTTCCATCGAAAAAACCGATTTACCAGATAGCGTGCAAGAATGCTTAGCCGCAAAAGAATCGTGTTATGGCTATGTGGTAGAGCCGTCTCGCATCGATAGTAACCGTTATGGCAATGCGGTGTTAGACGTGTTGAACTTTAAAAAGAAAACGCGGATCAGCGGCTGGCGTTTCAATGCCTTGTTAGTGCTGAAAAATGATTTAGTCATGTACAAGCTATCAGCAGGCGATCCAAACGTATTGAAGTTCGAGAAGAAGAGCAACCCGTTAGGCCCACTGCAAGACATTGGCAGCTTGTTTAAAGTGAATTAATGGCTAACATGCGCGCTTTTATCTGTGCTGTATTGTTATATAGCTTAAGCCTGCCTGCCTTGGCAGGCTTTGTCGATCAAGCCGCTAAACGCGATTGCCAACAAGCGGCACGACAATACAGCGGCACTGTAGAACGTGCCATCGGGCTAAATTTGCCACAATATGGTGCGAGTTGCTTGCTACATTTGGACAAGCCACAGCAATTATTACTCAGCTCGCGCCAAGGCAAAACCTTATTCAGCTTTCCCCTTCCCGTTGGTTTAAGCTCACCTGAATGTCAGGTCAAAGGCATCGGCTTTTATGATCACAATGCAGATCAACAAGCAGAGGTGGTGGTTTTAAACCAGTGCAAAGGTGCAGGTGGCAATGAATACTATCAACATGCACTGTTTTGGAGTCAGCAACAACAGTGGCAAATAGACCCCGCGCTAAGCCAGCAAATCAGCCGATTCACTGACTATGCCGAGGTGCATCAATTTCTCTTGCACTACACCCCGCCTACAACAGAAGCGACTGAAGAAAAAGACACGGCTGATAATGGTGAACAAATCATTGTCATCGATGGTCATTTCCAGCGTTACGCCAATGGCGTGGCCTTTATTCGCATGGACAACCCTGAAATCATTTACCCTGTCCGCGAAGCCCCTGCCGCCTTACGTTTAGACAGCGCAAGTTTGCCCTCTAAGCCCGTGCGAGCGCGGGTGCGCTTGTTAGAGTCTTGGCAATCTGGCGTGGCGCATTATCAGGCTATTGTGGTGGAAGGGATTCAGGCATTGAAGTGATGGGGTTACTGCATTCCCACGCGGCGTGTCATAGCTATTAAGTTATCGGTTGGCACGACTGATGGGCTTCCTGCGTCAGCCCATCCTACACGTCAACATTGCTTAACTTAATGGCAGTGATACACCTTGCAGGAACGCAAAAACAATTGTTTTTACAACAAATATTTCGTCAAACTCAAGTCTCAGCAACATCACGCGCTTATTTAACTAAGACGCTTGCTGCCAAGCCTGCAACTTACGATCTAAAGTCTTACGCGAAATCCCCAACCGCCGCGCCGCCTCGGATTTATTACCTTGGCTACGCTCTAACGTCCACAACATATAATATTTCTCCACCTCATCTAACGGTAAATCTAAGGCTAAGGTGCAGGTTTCGCCGTCTATGCTGTGTGTCGGTACTGCATTGCGTGCGGTATTGCTCTCTCGGTTTTGTTCGGGAAAACATTGATTGGGTAATTTGCCCAACAGCAAAGAGCGTTCAATCACGTTTTTTAATTCGCGCACATTGCCCGGCCAATCGTAACTTTGTAATTTAACAAAATCTTCATGAGTGAAGGGAATGGTCGGTACGCCTAATACCGCCGCCAAAGTTTCGGAAAAATGACTGGCAAGCATCGGCAAATCGTCTAAACGATCCCGCAGCGGTGGCACGGTAATCGTCAACACGTTTAAGCGATAATATAAATCCTCGCGGAAGTGCCCCGCCGCAATTTCTTCTGTCAAATGACGATTAGTTGCCGCAATCACCCGTGTATCAACGGGAATTTCTTGATCTGAACCAACTGGGCGAATGGTTTTATGTTCCAAGGCGCGTAGCAATTTAGTTTGCATCGCCAACGGCATTTCGCCGATTTCATCTAAGAACAGAGTGCCTTCTTGTGCGTAGCTAAATAAGCCCTCGCGGTTATTGTGTGCATTGGTAAATGCGCCGCGAATATGGCCAAATAGCTCGCTTTCTAACAACTCCGGTGAAATAGAACCACAATTTAACGCGACAAACGCGCCCCGTCGTCCGCTTAAATCATGAATCGCCCGCGCCACCAATTCCTTGCCAGTACCTGTTTCACCCTCGATTAAAATGGTCGAAGGCGTAGGTGCGACACGGCGGATAATTTGACACATGTCTTGAATGCGTGGGTTTTGCCCGATCATGCCGTCTAAACGGTAATAACCATCGACTTGGCGTCGTAATAAAAAGTTCTCGCGCTGAATTTGTCGCCGCTCTAAACAACGTTGCACAGCGGTGATCATTTGATCCATGCGAAATGGTTTGATGATGAAATCAGAAGCACCGATGCGTAAGGCACGCAAAGCCATTTCTAAATCAGCATACGCCGTCATGAAAATCACATCGGTGCGTACGCCTTGATCCCGTAAATTCTGCAACCACTCCACGCCCGAACTACCTGCCAAGCGAATATCCACAATCATCAAATCAAAATGATAGCGTTTGCGCAGTTCTTCACCTAACTCCACATTGTCCGCCACTTCTAAAAACGAGCAGTAAGCAGTTAATGCGCGTTGTAAAAAGTTACGCATACCTGGTTCATCATCCACCACCAAAATGGCAGCCGGATAGCGTTGTTGCACAGCGGCTTCTGATTTATTGGCAGAGGGAGGCATTATTGTTGTCATAAATGTAAAAATCTCTTACACAAAACCGATGTTAAACAGCGCATATTGCAGTATGTTATGGGGCGGCGTAATTTTTTTAACACAGTGCTCACGGTTAAGCGAGTTTACCAAGGTATTAGCGAGGCTAGTCAGGTGTTAAACGTCACCCTAGCACAAATGAGGAGTGATCATGCAACAAGCGTTATTATTGGTGGATATTCAAAACGATTATTTTCCACAGGGTGCCATGCCCTTGGTTGGCAGTGTTGAAGCAGGCGCATGTGCAGGGCAATTATTAGCTGCGTTTCGACAACAGCAATTACCCATTATTCATATTCAACATATTGCCACACGTCAAGGTGCAGGCTTTTTTCTGCCTGACACCGAAGGCGCACTGATTCACGCATGTGTTGCACCGCAAGCAGGGGAGGCCGTGTTGCAAAAACATTATCCGAACAGTTTTCGGGACACTGGCTTATTACATCATCTGCAACAACACAATATCACTCAGCTTGTCATTGCAGGCATGATGACGCATATGTGCATTGATACCACCACCCGCGCTGCTGCCGATTTAGGCTTTCAATGCGTGTTAGCACAAGATGCCTGCGCCACGAAAGACTTGTCTTTTGCAGGCGAAACGGTCGCGGCAGCACAAGTACACACGGCATTTTTAGCCGCGTTAAATGGTTTATTTGCTGAGGTGTTGCCTGTCGCCGAGATTTGCCAACGCTTGGCAACGGCAGGCGAGCAAGCTTAACAGCGTCTGTTGTAATTGAATAGCGAAAATTATGTAAGTAGGAGTTACGCAGTTGCAAATTATTCTATGCTATAGAGATGAATCCAAGACGTTTTGATGAGTACGATTACATTAACTTTTTGGTTGCAGCCCAAAAGAGTTATAGCTGTTTAGAAGCCAGTAAAGTTCACCCCATAAGTGCTCGTGCTCCCGCCCATGACTCGATAACACGAATGCTAAATTCTCTTTCCCCAGATAATGATGCTTTATGGTCTGAAGCTGAGCCGATGGTTGATAAGACAACAGGCTTGTTGGAACTTGATGATTCCACATTAGACAAGCCCTATGCCAAGAAAATACCATTGGTATATCGGCATTGGTCAGGTAAGCACCATGACACGGTGAAGGGCATTAATTTGCTGACATTACTCTGGACTGATGGCGATAAGCATGTGCCTTGT
>QKBZ01000017.1 GCA_003245895.1 Beggiatoa sp. | reverse complement strand
GTACGCAATTCTATGCGATCAAAGGGTTTGATTAGAAAATCATCGGCACCGGCACTGATGCCACGCAAGCGAGAGTCGCGGTCATCTAAAGCCGTAATCATGATAATGGGCACTTCTGCTAAACGTGAATGTGCGCGTAAACACTCACAGACTTCAAAACCGTCCATACCGGGCATCATGACATCTAATAGAATCAAATCCGGCATCATTTCAGACGCTTTTTGCAAGGCTTCTTCGCCAGAAGACGCAAAACCCAGCGTATAGTCTTCAGTCATTAAAAGCATTTCAAGGGCATCCCGCCCGCGTTCCTCATCATCAACGATTAAAACGCTATTTTTACTTGACATAGTTGTCAGCCTGTTGCAATCAGTTAAAAAACTGTAATGAGATAACTTCCGTGGTACCTACGCCTAGGCGTGCGTATGGGACTATTTTAGCTAAAAATAACCGGCAATATTCAAATTGCTGCTTTTAGCCGTAGGTGGTTTCATTACAATCGCTGGGCGCGTTCTAGTAATTGAATTAATTTCGTATGCTCTGTTTTGAGTTGATCAAGTTCATTCTCAAGGCGATCCAATTCCTTGAGCGCATCTTCCCGTTCTTTTTTATCTTTTCGCGTGTCCATACGCGCAATGCTAGTGCTTTTATCTAACACTTCATCCGTTTTACGTTCTAAATCCAATTCTAACGCACTTTTAGCACTGTCTAAGCCGTTCATATAGCCGTGCATGAAGGCCACTTCTTGTTGTGGCGTGCATACATTTTGATAGCTCTTACCTTGCTCTCCTTCACGAAAGCCCACTTCTTCTGTGCAATAGACGAATAAACCACGCTCTCGCCCATTTTGATAGCGAGCGACACTGGGCACTATATTATAGTCTCGACAGGCTTCTTCATGGCTATGAATGCGATCAAAGGTGTAGCCTTGACTGCCATCACGAAAACCAATGGCATCCCAGTCATTGCGTAAACATTCTTCTTTGGACAGGCTAGCGCAAGCGGGTAGTAAGGCGATTGAAAGCCATAACAATGGCTGCAAAAAAACACGTTTCATTGGTATGAGTCGTTTCACGTTCAGAGTTGGCGGGTTAGCATAGCAAAACCGAGCGCAAGGCTCGCGTGTTGGCTTGCATAGTAGCGAACTTGTTTTAATTTGCCTAATAGATTTAACTTTAAATGATCGCTTTAGTTTAAGGCAAGTTGTTTAGGTCATTTGCTGTGTTGTGCTTGTGTTAAGCAAGGTCGTCGTAGGCTGGAATAGGCGTAAGCCGTATTCCAGCATGCGGTTTGTCATCTGCCATATAAGTTAAGGATTTGCACCGTCTTGTAGGGCGGATAAGGCGTAAGCCGTCATCCGCCGCAAGTGGCTTGGTTCATGCTTCAACCGCATTATGTCGGATGACGGCTTACGCCTTATCCGACCTACAAACACGCTTAACTTAATGACAGTGCCCCTACAACGACCTCACACTTCAAACCGTGGCAGGCAATACCTGATACAAATCATGTTGCCGATACTGCCCCCGTAATTGCGTCGTCGCAATATGTTGCGTTGAACACTGTGCGGGTAAATGCTGTGCGACTTCAGCAGACACTAACAATGTGGTTTTATATTCCTTATTTGCCGCTTCAATACGACTGGCAATATTCACCGTATCACCTAACACCGTCAATTGACGGTGTTGCGGATGTCCGATTTTACCCACGATTACCGAGCCGAAATGTATGCCGATACGCATGTTAAACGCATGATCAAACAAGGGGCGAATATACTGATTTAACGAATCGAGTTGCGCTAACATGCCTTGAGCAGCTTGCACTGCGGTATGGCAAATCGTTTCTGCATTACTGTCTTGTTCTTCTAAACCAAACAACACCAACATGCCATCGCCCATATATTTATCGATATGTCCGCCATATTGCAAAATGATGTCGCCCATGTCTCGATAATAACGGTTGAGCAAATGTACTACATCATAAGGCAAGTGACAGGCAGCAAATTGGGTAAAACCGACAATATCGCAAAACATCACGGCTAATTCGCGCTCAAAACCTGCGCTGATTCTAGCCTCGTTATTATTTAAAGTCCCTGTTTCTGAACCTTCATCGACTACTAGGCGTTTTAATACCACATCGCCATGAATGTGTGTTTGACAGGCAAGGCGCAAAGTCGCTGGCCATTTCTTTAAATCTGCCACATATTGCTCAACCAGATTACGCTCTGCTAAAGCGGTTTCGCCTTCTATCACCCGCACACGACACGTAGTGCAGCGACCGCGACCGCCGCATAAATGATAATGTGCTAACTGATGATTTAATGAGGTTTGTAACAGTGTATGTTGAGGATCATGCAATATCGTAATAGGCGGTTGGTGATCAGCGACATAAGTAACTTTAAACATATTATGAAGACTCTAAGGCAATCACATCGGCATGGCTTAAACTACCCGATAATACCGTTTGCTCTTGTTCGTTTTCTTCAGACACCGTTTGCACGGCAGCTTGTCCAACTAACAAACGGATATGCTCTAATAAGAAATTGCCAGTGTAATGTTCTTTTTTCACAATGGATTCGACATAACCGTTTAACTGCGCTTGATCACGCGCACTGAGCTTAGTCGATGTTAAAACAATCACCGGAATTTCTCGCCATTGTGGATTGTCACGCAAATGTTGCACAAACTCGAAACCATCCATCACAGGCATTAACAAGTCCAGCAGGATTAATGCCGGTTTGCGTTCTTCAATGTGATCTAAAGCCACTTGACCATTTTCGGCCTTAAACACCCGCCAACCGCTTTCTTTCAACGACACGCTAACGCGCTCACGAGTCACGGGATCATCTTCCACCACCATCACCAATGGTATTTCACCATCTTGGCGAATCTGATATTTATCTAAAATACCTGCTAATTGCTGACGGCTCACCGGTTTAATTAAATAATCGGTTGCGCCTAAGGCATAGCCCATATTCCGATTATCTTCAATCGAAGTCATGATCACCGGAATGTCAGTTAATAAACTATCTGCTTTTAGCTTAGACAACACATTCCAGCCATCCATGCCCGGCATTTTGACATCTAATAAAATTGCATTAGGGCGTAATTTATGGGCTAATTTTAAGCCTTCGGTACCATCGCTTGCAGTCGCCACTGAGTAACCCAGCTTGCTTAAATAATTCTTCAGTAACTCTCTAACAATTAAGTCATCATCAATCACTAATACAATGCCATCGCCTTCTAATACCGCTTCGGTTTGTTTTAAGGTTTCGTTATAAGCTTGTTTTAAGGACACTTGAATAGGCAAGTACACGCTAAAACAACTGCCTTGCCCAAATTCGCTAGATACTTTGATTGAACCGCCCATCATTTCAGCAAATTGGCGGCTGATAGTAAGCCCTAAACCAGTGCCACCATAGCGGCGCGTGGTAGAGGCATCAGCTTGTACAAAGGGGCGAAATAACTTGCTTTGCTGCTCCTCAGTCATGCCAATGCCTTCATCTTGCACATGAAACACTAGCCATGAACCATCACCACTAGGTTTTGCTTCCATGGTCACAGTTAAGGTGATATTACCTTCCTCAGTAAATTTAGCGGCGTTACTGAGTAAATTAAATAAAATTTGCCGTGTTTTAGTTTGATCTGCATGCATGCAATCTGGTATTTCTTCATAATTTAATACCAGTTGATTGTTATTTTTCTCTATCAAAGGTTTAACAGTACAAAGCGTATCATCTAATAACTGTTGTAAATTAAAATCTTCTAGGTACAATTCCATGCGGCCTGATTCAATTTTAGATAAATCTAATACATCATTGATCAAACCTAATAAATGACCTGCTGAGTTGTGAATCTTTTTCAAATCACCCACAAAATCATCTAAATCTAAATCCTGCGCATCCTCAATTAAAATTTCGCTATAACCAATAATCGCATTCATTGGTGTGCGCAACTCATGGCTCATATTGGCTAGAAATTGGCTTTTAGAATGATTAGCGGCTTCGGCATCTTCTTTTGCTTTGTTTAATTCGGCGGTGCGTTCTTCCACTTTTCGTTCTAATTCATTGGCATATTCCAATAATTTTGCATCACGCTTCACAATTTCATGTTCTAACTTCTCTCGTAAGCGATACAGTTCTAAATGCGTGCGCACGCGCGCCAATAACTCATCTTCTTGAAACGGTTTATTGACGTAATCCACTGCACCAACGGAAAAAGCTCTTAAACGACTGGTTGCTTCTTGATGCGCAGATAAAAATAACACAGGAATATTTTTCAGGATTTCGTGCTTTTTTAACTGTAAACAGGTTTCGTAACCATCCCAGTCAGGCATATTGACATCGAGAAGAATTAACTCAGGCGGTGTTTCTAATGCGCGTGCTAATGCCATTTTTCCATTATCAGCCAGCAGCACTTGATAGCCTTGTTTTTCTAACACTAGATTTAAAAACGTTAAATTGGTGACTGTGTCATCAACCACCAACACGACTGGGGCTGCTGAAATCATGGTTAAAAGCTCCTTATACCATCATATCTCTAGCAATAGACATGGGTGAAAACACATAAAATTTGCTTGAGCAGAAATTAAAGATAAACAGTTGACACATCTCTCAACGCATGGATGTGATTAACCAGATATTCATAATTTTAGGCTAGACTAAAGCATGTGTTGTCTACTCAGCGACATCCATTTATTTAAATGCGGTATTGCATGCAATGACATTGCAAGGCGATAGTCTATATTTTACCGAATCTAACCGAAATGCCATACATTACTTTAATACTGTAATCTATTTTTTAAGCAAGCCTTACTTTGCATGACCGGTATTAAATAAAGTTTAAACTATTTTTCTACTGTTTAAGTAATGGGTGAGTGGATTTGTAAAGCATTGAAAACAACAGTTTTAGTATGGGTTTTGAAATCAGTTTAATACTGAAATACCCTTTAAAAATAATGATTTTCTCTATTAGTAGTGATAAGCATATATTATGTTGTCTTGTAGGGCGGATAAGGCTTTAGTCGTCATCCGCCGCCAGTGGCTTGGTGCAAGCTTTAAGCGCGTGATGACGGCTAAAGCCTTATCCGAGCGACAAAACCATTTAATTGACAATCGTTGCACCCCACAAGCGCAACAACCAACCCCACGCGGTAAATTTCCCCAAGCCCCTTCACATCCTTTAGAATAGTGCTCCATTTGTTCACCACACCTGATACGACATGACGCACGCAAAGATTACCCACCTGATTTATGACATGGACGGTGTGTTGCTCAACACCGAAATTTATTACACCGAAGCCATACAACACATCGCACAACGCTATGGCAAAAAGCTAGATTGGGAACTAAAGTCGCGCATGATAGGCCGACAAGCAGTGGTTGCTGGGCAAGTTTTTATCGACGCGCTGCAATTACCGATAACGACCGACGAGTATATTGAACAACGGGATCAAATCCTAACCCGCTTATTTCCCAAAGCCGAGCCAATGGCAGGCGCGCAAGAATTAACACAGCGCATGCACCATTTAGGCATTCCGCAAGCCATTGCCACCAGTTCGCCAACACCTGCGTTTAAGCTGAAAATGCAACGTCATCAGGCTTGGTTGCATGTGTTTGATACCATCGTGCGCGGTGATGATCCCAATATCAAAGCTTGTAAACCTGCGCCTGATATTTTCTTACGGGCTGCGGCGAATTTAAATGCTGATCCGAAACATTGTCTAGTATTTGAAGATTCACCCGCCGGTATCGAAGCGGCAAAAACAGCAGGTATGTCTGTGATCGCTTTAACCGATCCGAATATGAATCCTGATATTTACCGCGACGCAGATGAGCAGATAACCAGTTTTAACGCCTTTCAACCGGCACAATGGGGCTTACCCAGTTAACGATATACCATGAATGCAGAGAATTTATTGATCTTAGTTGACGGTTCTAACTATTTGTACCGTGCTTATCACGCCATGCCCAACTTGAGCAACCGCAGTGGGCAACCTACCGGCGCAATTTATGGCGTAGTGAATATGCTGCGCCGTTTGCGCAAAGACTATCAGCCTCAGTTTGCCGCTGTAGTGTTTGATGCCAAGGGCAAAAATTTCCGTCATCAATTATTCGCCGATTATAAAGCGACACGCCCGCCGATGCCGGAAAATTTAGTGCCGCAAATTGAACCAGTGCATGAATTAGTGCAAGCCTTAGGCTTTCCTTTGTTAATGGAAAGCGGGGTCGAGGCGGATGATGTGATTGCTACGCTGACCACGCAAGCAGTCGCTGAGGGCATGAATGTATTAATTTTTACTGGTGACAAAGACTTAGCGCAACTCGTTTGCCCACAAGTCACTTTAATTAACACCATGAGCGATACCACGCTGGACGAGCAAGGCGTGTTGGCTAAATTTGGCGTGACTCCGGCGCAAATCGTTGATTATTTAACCTTAATGGGTGATAGCTCGGATAATGTACCCGGTGTGACCAAAGTCGGGCCTAAAACGGCGGTAAAATGGTTAAGCCAATATCAAACCTTGGATAATTTGTTGGCGCATGTAGACGAAATTAAGGGTAAAGTCGGGGAAAACTTACGCGCCGCACAAGCGCAATTACCGTTATCGAAGCAATTAGTCACCGTTAAAACCGACGTTGAGTTACCACATCATCACCCAAAAAGTTTGCAATTAGCTGAACCTGACAGCTTGAGTTTGCGTCAGCATTATCAGCAATTTGAGTTTAAATCGTGGTTGAAAGAGTTAGACAATGCACCGGCTGAAACGCCAGAAGTGACAGCGGAAACAGACTTAAGCGCAGTCGAAACACCTGAGCAACATTATCACACGGTGTTAACGCAAGACGACTGGCAACAGTGGTTAAGCCGTTTGCAGCAAGCTGAGTTTTTCGCTTTTGACACCGAAACCAATAGTTTAAGTTATTTAGATGCAGAAATTGTCGGCGTTTCGTTTGCGCTGACCGTTGGCGAGGCGGCCTATGTGCCGTTGGCGCATCGCTATTTAGATGCACCCACGCAATTAGATCGAGAGCAAGTGCTTGCCGATTTAAAACCCTTATTAGAAGACCCGAAACGCATCAAAATTGGTCAGAATTTAAAATATGATGGGCATGTGTTGGCAAATCATGGCATTCAGCTACAAGGTTTGCACGATACGATGTTGCAATCTTATGTGTTAGACAGCGTGCGCCCGCATGATATGGACTCGCTAGCCGCCGATTTTCTCAACCGGCAAACCATTACTTTTGAGCAAGTAGCGGGCAAAGGCGCGAAACAACTCACTTTTGATCAAGTGGCCTTGGAACAGGCTGCACCGTATGCGGCGGAAGATGCTGACGTAACCTTGCAATTACACCAGTATTTATACCCAAAAGTGCAACAAGACAGTGCTTTAAGCAAAATTTACGAAGAATTAGAACGCCCATTAATTCCCGTGTTAATGCGTATGGAACGCCTAGGCGTGCAAATCGACGCGGATCGTTTATATCAACACAGTTTAGAGTTGCAGCAACGCTTACAAACTTTAGAACAACAAGCACATGATGCAGCCGGACGCAGTTTTAACTTAAACTCGCCTAAACAATTGCAAGTCATTCTGTTTGAAGAACAAAAACTGCCCGTGTTGCAAAAAACGCCTAAAGGCCAGCCCTCGACGGCAGAAAATGTGTTGCAGGAATTGGCGGAAGATTATCCGCTACCAGCATTGATCATGGAGCATCGCAGTTTAAGCAAATTAAAATCGACTTATACCGATGCGCTACCACAGCAAATTCGCGCTGATACAGGGCGTGTGCATACCTCTTATCAGCAAGCAGTGACAGCAACCGGTCGCCTGTCCTCAACTGATCCCAATTTGCAAAACATCCCGATTCGCACCGCTGAAGGGCGACGCATTCGACAAGCCTTTGTCGCTGCTGAAGGTTTTAAATTAGTCGCGGTGGATTATTCGCAAATTGAATTGCGCATTATGGCGCATTTATCTGACGATGAACGCTTGTTAACCGCATTTGCCCAAGGTGAGGATATTCACCGCGCTACTGCTGCCGAAGTGTTTGCCACACCGTTGGCAGAAGTCAGCACGGATCAGCGACGCAGTGCTAAAGCGATCAACTTTGGCTTAATTTATGGCATGTCGGCCTTTGGTTTGGCGCGGCAATTAAAAGTCGAGCAAAGCAAAGCGCAAGCCTATATCGAAGCTTATTTCGAGCGTTACCCGAATGTGCGTCATTACATGGATCAGACACGACAAGCGGCACGCGAGCAAGGCTATGTTGAAACGGTGTGGGGGCGGCGTTTATATTTGCCAGAAATTAACAGCCGCCAGTATCAACGCCGTCAATATGCTGAGCGCACCGCGATCAATGCGCCGATGCAAGGCACAGCCGCTGATATTATCAAACGTGCCATGATTGACATTGATCACTGGATTCAAACCGAAGCCGGTGAGCAAGTGCGCATGATTATGCAAGTGCATGATGAATTGGTGTTTGAAGTAGCGGAAGGTTTTATTGAACAGGCAACAGCGCAATTTCAAACCTTAATGACACAGGCTGCGCAGTTGAAAGTACCGTTAGAAGTGGGGATTGGGGTGGCAGATAATTGGGATGAGGCGCATTAAGTTAAGAGATTTTGTAGGTCGGATAAGGCGAAAGCCGTCATCCGACATAACACAGTTGAAACTTGCACCAAGCCACTTACGGCGGATGACGGCTTTCGCCTTATCCGCCCTACAAGACCGTGACACGGCGTGTGGGAACGAGAAAAGCTACGCCAAACACTGCTCTATTGTTTCCACCAAACGTTTTAAACTAACCGGCTTACTTAAATAATGATCTGCCCCAGCCGCCAAGCAATTTTCTCGATCAGCAGGTGTTGCCAATGCTGTTAAAGCAATGATGCGTATGTGTTGCGTCATTTCATCTTGACGTAAGCAACGTATTGCTTCCAAACCATCCATCTCTGGCATTTGAATATCCATTAATACTAATTGCGCTTGCCATTGTTTAATTAATGCTAAGCCAGATTTTGCACTGTCAGCCGTTTTAATGTAATAACCCTTAAAATCTAAATAGTCTTTAAAGGCATTCAAATTTTCTAAATGATCATCGATCAATACGATTTTAACAGCATGATCAATTTCTGGTTCTATAATAATTTCTGCTTCAGTTTCTAGCATTGCTAACTCGACCGAAGGCAAATACCACGGCAATGCTACGACAAATTCACAGCCCTGCCCTACATCGCTGTTGATACTTACACGTCCACCGTGTAACTCGCTTAAGCACATCACTAAATATAAACCTAAGCCTGTACCCTCTTGATTATTTTTTCTATTGTTTAATTGAGAAAAAGGCTTAAACAATAAAGTTTGCTCTTCCTTACTAATACCTGCACCTGTATCAATGACGCTAAGATAAATCATTTGCTGTTCTAATGAAGCTGCAAGTCTTAAGGTAACACTGCCACCAACAGGGGTAAACTTAATCGCATTGCTTAATAAATTGACTAAAATTTGCTTTAATCGACGTGGTTCACCTTGCACAATTAATGGGGCTTCTGCATCAAAGGCTTGATTGTCCATCTGAATTGATAAGGACTTTTTATAACCCGTTTCTCGTACTAAACGTAAACACGACTCACAAATTTCTTCAATCCCAACCACTTCTAATTCAAGCTTTAATTTTCCTGCCTCAATTTTTGATAACATCAACACATCATTAATCAATGCCAATAAATGCTCGCCACTTTCCTCAATAGTATCTAACACTTGTTTCTGCTTTGGGTTAATTTCCCCGTAAACTTCTTGCTTTAATAAATCTGCAATATTTAGAATTACCCCTAGTGGCGTTCTCAATTCATGGCTTAAATTTGCCATAAACTCATCTTTTATTTGTGCGACTTGTATCAGATTATTTTTATCTTCTTGTAACGTTAAGCT
>QKBZ01000217.1 GCA_003245895.1 Beggiatoa sp. | reverse complement strand
TGGCAGCCTTCGACTAAGCTGTCAGGGTGTAAATTTTGTCGCCGTAAACGGGCATATTCGGTGTAACCCACGACGAAAATGTTGGCAATGCCACTAGGTGGTTTATTTTGCCCATTGAGGCGGCTGTATAAACCGTTCAAATCGCGCCCTTTCCAAAAATCTGTTTCAAATTTAGTGGCTTGGCTGCGTGCGCGGGCAAGCACTCGGCTACGGCGTAAAATCAGCATCCATGAAATGATGGATAACAAAGCAAGCAAGGCCATAACCCCTTGTACTAACGGGCTGGCTTGTAAAATCAAATTAACAAAAGACAACTGGTCAGGTAATTCAACGAGCGGATTCATAATGATTCAAGGGCATGCAAAAGAGTCTGGGAAAAACCACGCGGACGACCACTTGAGGCTGTCACAGCCGCTAACTTGATGTGTGCTTCACATAACAGCGTATCATCGCGGTAAACGTGTTGTTGCAGTTGTAAAGAAGCGCGTCCGATATGGGCTACGTGTACGCTAACATTCAGTAAATCGTCAAAATAAGCCGGTTTGCGGTAATCCAGTTGGCATTGCCGTACCATAAACACAAGGTCTTGCTCTGCTTTTAGCTGTGATTGGGCAAAGCCTAATTGACGCAACCATTCTGTGCGTGCACGTTCTAAGTATTTTAAATAATTGGCGTAATAAACAACACCAGCTAAGTCGGTATCTTCATAATAAACTCGTACCGGCCATAAAAATTCCATAGCGAGATTTGTTCCTGAATGGTTTATAAAATAGTCTTGTAGGGCGGATAAGGCGTAAGCCGTCATCCGCCGCGAGTGACATCGTTCACGTTTAAACAGCGTTATGTCGGATGACGGCTACGCCTTATCCGACCTACAAAAACTACTTCGTGGTAAAGGTATACACCCCATCCCAATCATCACCCGGTGGGTTGTGCATAAAATATTCAACCCGTTCTAAGTAAATGCTGTACAGCAAACGCTCTGGCACTTGTTCGCGCAAATGTTCCAAGGCATCACGCGCCAGTTGCCAATGTTGTTCCCGATACTGAGTTAAAGCACTTTCGTAGGCGACTAATTCTGATACTGCTTCATTGCTGATTTGCTCGCGCAAGCCTAATGGTTCATAAATCGCGACCGGCAATTCTTTACCTTTCACCCGTACCCGATCCAATTCACGGAACACATATTCTGGCACCGCTGCAACTGTGGTTTCGCTGGCGATGATTTGCACGCCGTATTGCTTGGTTAAACCTTCCAGACGAGAGCCTAAGTTCACTGCGTCGCCCATCACGGTATACGCCATGCGAAATTCAGAACCCATGTTGCCGACGTTCATCGAGCCTGAGTTTAAACCGACACCGACTTTAATTTCTGGCCAGCCGCGTGCTTTAAAGCGGGGCTGCATGTTTTCTAAGGTTTGGATCATCTTCATTGCAGCATCTAAGGCATGACGAGCGTGTTTATCATCCGTCAGTGGTGCGCCCCAAAAAGCCATGATGGCATCCCCCATATATTTGTCGATGGTGCCGCGTTGCTCGTGAATAATATGGGTCATCGGGGTTAAAAACTCGTTCATTAACTCCGACAACTCTTTCGGGTTTAAGCCTTCAGAAATGGTGGTAAAACCGCGCACGTCAGAGAACAACACTGTCATTTCACGGTTTTCGCTGTTCATATTGAAACTGCTAGGGTCTTTATTCATTTCCTCCACTAATTCCGGCGGCACATATTGACCAAAGCGATGGGCTAATAAGCGTTTGCTGCTGGATTCCACAAAATAGCCATATGACATGGAGAACAGGAATAAGGTCAAAATCATGATTAAGGTGGCGGCTAGCGGTAGCACTAAAAATAACTGTTGCCACACTTCGAGATTTAACCACACCACTCCGGCAGACAGTAATAAAGTGCTGAGCGTTGCCAATAATGGCGATAACAACGGAATTAAAACCACTAGAATTAAGCCTGTCACCGCTAAGATGACTAACTCCATGCCTACGATATAGGCGGGATGATCCATTAAGTTATTATCTAAAATGCCTGCTAATAAGTTGGCGTGCACTTCTACCCCCGGATAAACCGTAGCCACAGGCGTGGTGCGCAAATCTGACAAACCTTGTGCAGAGGTACCGAGCAAGACAATTTTGTCTTTTAACTGCTCGAGGGAAATTTCATTATTTAAAATATCAACGGCAGAAATATAACGGAAACTGCCTTGTTTTCCGTGATAAGGCACTAAGGCGCGAATGTATTGATCAACAGGAATTATCCGCGCACCGATTTTTAAAAATTCTAAATTGCGATAACCGCTACCGCTGGTTTTTAAACCAAATTCCAAGAATGGTTTACCTAATACCGCTCTTGCTATGGCTAAGCTTAAAGATTCGTATAAAGCTCCTTCATAGCCATGTAACATCGGCACACGGCGCACAACGCCATCTTCGTCAGGCGTGACGTTGAAATGACCAGCACTAAAGGCTTGTTCTTGAAAGGTGGCAAGGTTGGCGATGTAACCACCTGCGGTTTGATATTTTAACTTCAAATACTCCACTTCTTCCGCTGACAGCGACGGCTCAGGCAACAGCCCTGCTTTCACGTTTTTCATACGAGATTCTAAGGTAGAAAACGAGAAACCCAGCACAATGCGGCGATCTTTCATCATCTCAGCAAATTGCTGATCGTAGCTTAATTGGGTTTTAAGCGTGGGTAATTGGGCGAGGAAGGCTTCATTATCACTGAGTGCGCCGTTTGCCAGTTGTTCTAATTGCGTTAAACCAGAACTGTTATCAGGTTCAGGGAACGCTATGTCCATGCCTAATAAGTCGATGTGGTAGTCATCAAATAGCTTATGCACGAGGTTGCTCATGATCTGCCGGTTCCACGGCCAACGACCTAAGGCAGAGATACTTTTTTCGTCAATATCGACAATGACAATGCGTTCATCTACCGTGCTTGGCATGGTGAAGTTTAAGCGCATGTCGTATAAATCTAACTCTAGTTTTTTGACAAATGACCATGCTAAAGGTGAATCTGGAGGCGCGATGACATGAAACATAAACAACAAGACGATGCCAAAGCTGAGCAATACGCGCAGGCCGTGACGGCGTAATGCAGCAAAGAAACGGGACATAAGTAGCTCCGCAGGTAGGACAGCGTGGGAAAACCTCAGTCATTAAGTTAAACAGGTGTTGTAGGTCGGATAAGGCGTTAGCCGTCATCCGACATCGAGCGTTTGCTCTAAGTCAGAATTGTCCTCACCAACCGCCTTTCCCAGAGAAAGAAGATTTTAAAGATGAGAGTGCGTAACTTAATGGCAGTGAGTGCTAGAACAGTCTTAAAGTAGACAGCGTAACACGCCATTGTCACGCTGCCCACTGTCTTAGTGCTCTATCAAATGATGTGCCGTTTGTAGCGATGAAACCGGTTGTAGGTCGCATAAGCGTAGCGTCATGCGACGTTAATGGCGGATGACGGCTAACGCCTTATCCGCCCTACAAAACACTATCGTTAAATTTCTCCGCGTTCAAACCCTACAAGCTATTTATTTAGGTGAATGAGGAGTCATGCGACGCGCTGAAATCACATTCACTAAATTATCGACTTTAGCAAGGAAGCGGCTCATTTGATTTAAGTTGCTGACTTCAATGCTAAACACCAAGCGTGCGGTGTAATCATCTCGATTGCTTAAGGTATTAGCAGCAGTAATATTAATGTCTTCATTGGCGGCGACAGTGGTGACATCGCGCAATAAACCTTTGCGTTCATATGCTAACACTTCGATGTCGATGGCATACACTTCATCGTTGCGATTAGCACCCCATTCCACTTCAATCAAGCGTTCATTGTTCTCATTTTGCCATTGCAACACATTCGGGCAATCTTGGCGGTGAATTACTACGCCGCGCCCCATGCTGGTGTAACCGATAATTGGGTCAGGCGGTAATGGCTGACAGCAACGGGCGATTTCTGTCATTAAACCGCCTACGCCTTGAATGGAAACCCCTGTGCTAGTAGAAACTGTCGGTTTAGCAGTGATGTAGTGCTCTTGCGTGGTAAACACTTGATCATTAAACAACTGTGCCACTTGACGCACACTAATGTCGCCACGCCCTACAGCGGCGAAGAAGTTTTCTACCGATTCTTGTTTAAACTGCTGTGCTAAGTGATCTAAGTTGATTTCGTGCAAACTTAAGCGCTTAAATTCACGCTCTAAAGTGTGACGACCTTCATGCACATGCTGTTGGAAATCTTGCTTGCGCAGCCACTGCTTGACCTTGGCGCGGGCGCGTGAGGTGCGTAAAAAGCCTAATTCTTGGTTTAACCAGTCACGGCTTGGGCGTTCTTCTTTAGAGGCGAGAATGCTAACTTGGTCGCCATTTTTTAAGCTATACGTCAAAGGCACAATGCGGTTATTTACCTTCGCGCCTCGGCAGCAATGGCCTAACTCGGTGTGAATGTGATAAGCAAAATCTAGCGGGGTAGAGCCATAAGGTAAATCAACAACTTGGCCTTTAGGCGTGAGTGCATACACTCTATCCTCGAAGATTTCTGATTTAACCCGCTCTAAAAAGTCGCTGGTATTGCTGGCCTCTTCTTTCCATAACGGAATTTGTCGCAGCCACGCAATTTTGTGATCAAAATCGGAATCGGCTGCGGTTGAATTTTCTTTATAACGCCAATGTGCTGCCACACCGAATTCGGCATGATGGTGCATGGCTTGGGTGCGAATTTGCACTTCAAAAATTTTATCGTCGGGGCCAAATACGGCAGTGTGTAAGGAGCGGTAATCGTTGTTCTTCGGGTTGGCAATATAGTCGTCAAATTCCCCCGGAATAGGCCGCCATGTACTGTGGACAATGCCCAATACCTCATAACACTCGCGCACACCTTCCACGATCACACGCACCGCACGCACGTCAAAAATCTGCTCAAAGCCGACGTTTTTGCGCTGCATTTTGCGCCAAATGCTGTAAATGTGTTTAGGCCGTCCGGTGACTAAGGCTTTAATATTGGCAGCTTCTAATTCTTTCGATAAGATGCTGATAATATTGTTAATATAAGATTCTCGATCCACGCGCCGCTCGTCGAGCAAGTTCGCCATTGACTGATAAGTGTCTGGCTGTAAATGGCGCATCGATAAATCTTCTAACTCCCATTTAATTTGCCCAATGCCTAAGCGGTTAGCTAGAGGCGCAAATAAATCTTGGGTTTCTCGGGCTAAGCGCAATTGTCGCTCGATAGGCATTTGCTTGATCATGCGCATGTCGTGCAAGCGATCCGCCAAGATGATTAACACCACGCGCACATCTTTGACCATTGCTAACAACATACGGCGCAGGCTCTCGCGCTGACGGCTTTCTTCCACCGTCATATTGTCGTTGAGTTCATCGACAAAGCGCATGCGGTTAACCCCTTTCACCAGCTCAGCCACCGCAGCACCAAAACGCTGTTCGATGGCATCAGCGGTCGTCAGTTTACCAACCACGCTTTCATGCAGAATTGCTGCAATTAACACATCCGTATCCATGCCCAAGTCTGCCAAAATGTCGGCGACGGTTAAGACATGCAGAATATATAATTCGCCAGAACTGCGGAGGGTATCCTGATGCAATTCCGCCGCAAATAAATACGCGTTGCGGATGGCAGCTTGCTGCTCCGGTCTGCGATCCTGTGTGATACGGGATAACCAGTTCTCAGCTTGCAGACCTTCAGTTGTACCCGGTCCAAACAGGGGGTCTTTTACTTGTACCATTACTGTGCTGTGCTATTCGTTAGGATTAAACGGAGGGTTAAGATTAAGTGCATGGATAAACAAAATTTTAGCTGGGGCTTATTCAGGGAGATGATAGGCGTGGTGACCGTACATACTCAATGTGGCATACAGGGTTTGTTACCTTGTACTGAACAGCCTGCCTGCATGAGACGGTCGGTTGAGGGTAGTATTCGGTGACTGTCTTAAACTATGGGTTTCTGCCCATTTGGGTCTGTGTGATAGACTCATAATGATAATGATGACTGGTTGTGGGGTAGCGGCATCATCAACCCTTTTATTGGCTCACAGTTGACGGTCTATTGGCTGCCCTGCCGTCAAATGGTGAGGTGCTTGGTTCGTTCAGCTAGCGGTTTATCACAATGGTTAGCAGGACGATAACCATGACTTTCAATTTATTAATTTTATCAAAAAAACACGCTTTGTCTGTAACTAAGAGTCATTATCATTCTAGCATTGCAGATGAGAGTGAAAGTCTCTTTATATAATAAAACGAATATATATCACATGAATACAGCGTGATGCGATATTGAACGCATGACTGCTGGCTGTTCTACAACACTCTAGCGTCCATGTGCCTGTATTTTGCAGGTATTGTTTTTTTTAGTGTTTGACAGGACATCAACAATGAAACATCTCGCGCTATATTATTTAGGGGTCTCGTTAACGCTGTTGCCAACTTTGGATAGTATGGCGGCACAAGAAAAAGTCGGCATTTGCCATAAGGGGCAAGTGTTATTTGTGCCAGAGCCTGCTTTAAAAGGGCATTTAGGGCATGGCGATCACATTGGTACTTGTGAGGTGGAAACCAGCAGCACAACAGAAACCGTAAGCACTGCGACCAGCACCGCCGCACAGGTTGTCGAGCAAGTCACTTCAACCGTCACAACTGCTACCACTGCGCAGCCACAAACGCAAACGGTAACAACCGTGCATCATTATCAGTATTTCCCAAATAATGGTGTGTATTTTGACCAAGGCAATAACACGTATTTTTATCAGCAGAATGGTCAATGGCAGCAAGCGCAGTCTTTGCCACAAGGTATGCAATTAGATGCGACTAAGGTCGTGCCTGTGCAGTCTGCGGCGACTTCTCCTAACATGTTGCATCAGCAAGTGATGCAGCAATTCGGTAATGCTTTGGGTGGTATGGGACAGCCTGCACAAGCGACTGTGACCGAAACCGTGCGCCAGTACCAATATTTCCCAAATAATGGTGTGTATTTTGACCAAGGCAATAACACCTATTTTTATCAGCAAAATGGTCAATGGCAGCAAGCGCAGTCTTTGCCACAAGGTATGCAGTTAGATGCGACTAAGGTGGTGCCTGTGCAGTCTGCTGCAACTTCTCCTAACATGTTGCATCAGCAAGTAATGCAGCAGTTTGGCAATATGCCCGCTATGCAAATGGGCAATATGGCCGGTGTGCAGAATGCAAAAACCACGGTGACTGAGACCGTGCATCATTATCAGTATTTCCCAAATAATGGTGTGTACTTTGACCAAGGTAATAACACGTATTTTTATCAACAAAATGGTCAATGGCAGCAAGCGCAATCTTTGCCACAAGGTATGCAGTTAGATGCGACTAAGGTAGTACCTGTGCAAGCCGCAGCAACTTCACCAAATATGTTTCATCAGCAAGTGGTGCAGCAATTTAGCAGCGCACCTGCGGCGCAAATGGGCAATGTGATCATTGGTCAAGCGGGCAATGCAATGCAACGGGTTGAGCAAGTGACCACTATTACCACTACAGGTACAGCACAAGAGGGTGGTGTGCGCCAATATCAATATTACCCAAATGCTGGGGTGTATTTTGATCAAGGCAGTAACCAGTATTTTTATCAGCAGAGTGGTCAATGGCAACAGGCGCAGAGCTTGCCACAGGGCATTCAGTTAGATGCAACTAAAGTGGTTCCGTTGCAAGCCAGTGGCACGCCTACCATGTTTCATCAGCAAGTGGTGCAAAAGTTTGGCGCGCCTGCTATGGCAGTAGAAAAACGGGTGGTCACGCATACTCAAACCCAAACGACACAGCCGATTGTTATCCAACGTACTGAAGTAGTGGAAACACATGAGTACGAGAAGAAGAAGGATAAACATGAGAAGCACGAGAAAAAAGACAAACATGAAAAACATGCTGAGAAACATCATGAGAAGCATGAGAAACACAAAGACAAGCATTAAGCTGTGATGCTCCTCTTTGCTGTTATGTAGGATTGTAGGGTGGAATAGCGGTAGCGTATTCCACCAAAAAACTCTGCAAATCGCTAAGTTAAGTACAGACGACAAGCTGCATGGTGGATTACGGCTTGCGCCTAATCCACCCTACGATTCACTACTTCGCAAATCGTTTCAACAACGCTAAGGTGCTGCTATCACTATCCGCCGGAGCTTCCCCCGTGCCCATCAACGCAGGCAATAAGCTATTCGCCACCTGTTTGCCTAACTCCACACCCCATTGATCAAACGGATTCAAATCCCAGCACACGCTTTGTACAAACACCTTATGCTCATACATGGCAATCAATGCGCCTAACAAAGCAGGCGTTAAGCGTTCATAAACAAGGGTATTGCTCGGCTGATTACCGATAAAAGTACGGTGCGGCAATTGCTGTGCAATCTCCTCAGCACTCACCCCTTGCGCTTGCAACATCGCTTGTGTGGCAGCGGTGTCTCGCCCCTGACTTAAAGCCAAAGTTTGCGCCAACGCATTGGATAAAGTGGCAGGCTGATGATCGCCTAAAGGATGCTGGCTTTGTGCTGCGACGATGAAATCCGCAGGCACTAAATGTGTGCCTTGGTGTAGTAATTGGTAAAACGCATGTTGACCATTATTACCCGCCGCACCCCAAATGATTGGGCAAGTGGCATAAGTCACCACCTCACCTTGTCGATTCACCCTTTTGCCTAAGCTTTCCATTTTTAACTGCTGCAAGTAGGCAGGCAAATGCTCTAACACAAAATCATAAGGCAAAATGGCGTGTGTGTTCGCGCCCCAGAAATTAGTATACCAAACGCTTAGCAAACCCAACAATACGGGGATGTTTTCTGCCAATGGCGCGGTACGGAAATGTTCATCCATCGCATGCGCACCGCCTAACAATTGCTCAAACTGCTCCATACCAATGGCTAAGGCAACTGGTAAGCCAATCGCTGACCATAGAGAAAAGCGACCGCCGACCCAGTCCCAAAACTCAAACATATTGTTGGTATCAATACCAAAAGCCCGCACCCGCTCGGTGCTGGTACTGACTGCGACGAAATGGCGTGCAATCGCTTGCTCATCACCTTGATAATGCTCTAATAACCATTGACGCGCACTGTTAGCGTTTAACATGGTTTCTTGAGTAGAAAAGGTTTTCGAGGCGATGATAAATAAGGTCGTTTCGGGATCAACTTCCGCCAACGTTTCCATTAAATGACTAGAGTCAACATTGGACACGAAGTAGCTACGCAAACCGCCTTGGCGATAAGCGCGTAAGGCGCGTGTCACCATCACAGGGCCTAAGTCAGAACCGCCGATGCCAATATTGACCACAGATTGAATTGGTTTACCGCTATGGCCTAGCCAGTCGCCGTTGTGGACGGCTTGCACAAATTGCCCTATGCGCTGCAATACGGCATTCACTTCTGGCATTACATCTTGACCCGCAACCTGAATTGGCGTGTTGCTGCGATTGCGTAAAGCGATATGTAAGGCTGGGCGGTGTTCTGTATGGTTAACTGCTTCGCCTTGGTATAAGCGTTTGATCCAGTCGCTTAATTGGCATTCATTGGCTAAGACCAATAATAAATCTAAGGTTTCTTGTGTGGCGCGATTGCGTGAATAATCCAGTAATAAACCGCAGGCTTCTACTGAAAAATGCTCAAAGCGTTGTTTGTCTTGTGCAAATAAGGCGGGAATTGAGGTGTTAGCGAGTTGTTGTTGATGTTGTTGTAATGCGTGCCAACTGGCAAGTTGGTTGACTTGAATAGACATAAGTGGGCATTCCTTTGGGTGTTGTATGGGCGGCAAACCGTTTTTCCGCGTTCGCGCCGTAAAAGAACACGGCGCAAACCCTTGTATCTTATAAGCATTCATGATTAGCTACCATGAATAGGAAATCAGAGAGGCTGAGCAAACCCTGAGACCATCGAGTCTGTGACGTAGATAAGCCACTGAGTTTCCATCAGTTTAGCAAATCAATTAAGG
>QKBZ01000008.1 GCA_003245895.1 Beggiatoa sp. | reverse complement strand
TTTTATAATATAAATAATGTGTTAGCCGTCACCTATCGTTAATGTCGCATGAGGCTATGCTTATGCAACCTAGCATGGTGCTTATATTAATTGCGTAACCTCTTATGAAGACAAAAAAGAGGGGATGCTTCAGAGATGCACCATTTTGTAGCATTCCTTACAAAAACAACTTTAGCATGCTCTAAAACCTCACAAAATATCCATGAATAGCAGAAGCCAAAACAGTTAAGCCATTGTTTTAATTGCAAGCTAAGCCTTAAAAATCCTGTGGCATGCTTGATGCTAACTCTGGGGTTAAGGCTTTTTTCCGACTGTTTAAGGACCTGCAACCATGAGTGAGTATCTTCTGCTATTAGTAACCACGGTGTTAATTAACAACGTAGTGCTAACCAAATTCTTAGGTTTATGCCCGTTTATGGGCGTTTCTAACAAGTTAGACACTGCGTTAAGCATGGGTTTGGCCACCACTTTCGTATTGACCTTGGCCTCCATTGCAAGCTGGTTATTAGAGCACTTCTTATTGATTCCGTTAGGTATTGAATTCCTACGCATCCTCTCTTTCATCCTCGTGATTGCAGCCGTGGTTCAGTTCACCGAAATGGTGATTCATAAAACCAGTCCGGTGTTATACCAAGTCTTAGGTATTTTCTTACCCTTAATCACCACTAACTGCGCCGTATTAGGGGTTGCGTTGTTAACCGTGCAAGAAGAATTAGGCTTCATGCAAAGTATGATTTATGGCTTTGGTTCAGCCGTCGGCTTCACCTTGGTTATGGTGATTTTTGCGGGTTTACGGGAACGTTTAGCGGTATCCAACGTGCCGTTTGCGTTTGCCGGTGCCCCTATCGCGTACATTACAGCCGGTTTGCTGTCAATGGCGTTTATTGGTTTTAGTGGTTTGGCGTTCAAGTAACAAGGAGACCAACATGCTTGCTGCAATTATCTCGCTTACCATTCTGAGCTTAGTGCTCGGTTTTGCCCTCGGTTATGCGTCGCGCTTATTTAAAGTGGAAACCAACCCTGTGGTAGAAGAAATCGCTGCCTTAATGCCCGGTTCTAACTGTGGCCAATGTGGTTTCCCTGGTTGTAACCCTGCGGCAGAAGCCATTGCCAATGGTCAAGCGGCTGTCACTTGCTGCCCACCGGGTGGACGCATGTTAGCGGAAGACATCGCTAGCTTATTAGGCGTGAGCGTAGACTTTTCCAATATGGAAGAAAAAGAGCCTATGTTTGCTGCCATCGATGAAAACAACTGCATTGGTTGTGCGAAATGCATCAAACACTGCCCTACCGATGCCATTGTGGGTGCAACTAAACAAATTCACGTTGTGATCCGTGATGCCTGCACTGGTTGTGAAGCCTGTATCGATGCATGCCCAACGGAATGCTTACAAATGCATCCATTTGAAGTCACCTTAAAAACTTGGCGTTGGCATAAACCAGAGCCTGGCCAATTAGCCGCTTAAACACCGGTATCTCCGTTTTCTGTTCTGCTCTTTGTGCGGATTGGCTCAAGAGCTGAGACATTAGTGAGGTCAATTTGTAATGATGAAGTTATTCCGTTTTAGAGGGGGCGTACACCCTGAAGGGCATAAAGAAGCGACTACCCATAAGTCGATTCAAGTGATGCCCATGCCTAAACGCTTGTATGTGCCAGTACAACAGCACATCGGCGCACCGGCTGAACCTGAAGTCAGCGTTGGTGACAAGGTATTAAAAGGCCAATTGTTAGCCCACAGTCAAGGTGCGGTCTCTGCACCGATTCATGCACCCACTTCTGGCACTGTGGTTGAAATTGGCGAATATCCTGCGCCTCACCCTTCAGGCTTAGCTGTTCGTACTGTGGTCATCGAAACGGATGGCGAAGATAAATGGATTGATAACCCTGTTGTTCCCTTAGACCCTAGCAAATTAAGCCCTGATGAAGTGGCGGTGCGCGTTGGCGCGGCTGGGGTTGTCGGTATGGGCGGGGCAACTTTCCCTTCTGCCATTAAATTGAAATTAGGCAAACGGAATAAAATCGAAACCTTGTTGATGAATGGCGGCGAGTGTGAGCCTTATCTCACTTGCGACGACCGTTTAATGCAAGAACGTGCAGCCGACATCGTTGAAGGCACACGCATTATTTTGCGTGCTATTCAAGCAGAGCGCGCACATTTAGTAGTTGAAGATAATAAACCAGACGCAATTGCCGCCTTACAAAAAGCCTGCGGCCCTTCTGCGGATATTACCGTGGTTGTAGTGCCTTCTCGTTACCCAATGGGTTCTGAGAAACACATGATTCAAGCTGTGACTGGTAAAGAAGTCCCTGCGGGTGGTTTAGGGGCTGACGTTGGCGTATTAGTACACAACATGGGCACTGCTTACGCAGTCTGCCAAGCAGTTAAACACGGTCGCCCTTTAATTTCTCGCGTGGTCACCGTTGGCGGTGGTGCTTTAAGCGAACCGCAAAACGTCGAAGTACCGATTGGTGCACGTTTAAGCGATGTAGTCGAATTCTGCGGCGGTTTAACTGAAGACGCAGCGCGTGTCATCATGGGTGGGCCTATGATGGGGCAAGTGATGCCACATTTAGACGTGCCTGTAGTAAAAGGCACTAGCGGTATCATTGCCTTAACACAAGCCGAAGTGAATAACCGCGAAACCATGCCGTGTATTCGTTGCGGCAGTTGTGTTAATGCCTGCCCTTGCGGTTTATTGCCTTTACAAATGGCAGCACAAGCCCGTGCAGGCAACTTAGACAACGTGGTGGATTTAGGCTTATTAGACTGTGTGGCCTGTGGTTGCTGCTCTTATGTTTGCCCATCACACATTCCATTGGTGCAATATTTTAACTACGCCAAAGGCGAGTTAACTGCCCGCCAACAAGCAAAACATAAAAATCAAGAAAACAAACGCTTGATTGAACAGAAGAATGAACGCTTAGAACGCGCCCGTATTGAACGTGAAGAAGCGGCTGCTCGTCGAAAAGCAGAAGCTGAAGCGAAAAAACGTGCGGCTGCCTTAGAAAAAGCGCAAAAAGAAGCAGAGAAACAAGCGGAGCAGTCAGCATGAGTAATGCCAGTTTAATCAGTGGGCCACATACCCACGCCCCGACCTCAGTGCCGTATGTGATGCGGCAAGTGATTTACGCCTTATTACCGGCCTTATTATTCGGCATCGTGTTATTTGGCTTGCCTTCGTTATGGTTAGTCATGGTGTCGGTGGCAACCGGTCTGGCCAGCGAAGCACTGTCGTTATATCTGTTTAAACGCCCAATCAAGCCATTTTTAAACGATGGTTCGGTGGTGTTAACCAGCTTGTTAATCGCCATGACCTTACCACCTTGGGCACCTTGGTGGATTGCAGTATTAGGCGTGAGCTTTGCGGTGATCATTGGTAAACACTTATTCGGCGGCTTAGGCCAAAACGTGTTTAACCCTGCTATGTTGGCGCGGGTAATGTTACTGGTGGCTTTCCCAATTGAAATGACCACGTGGATTACACCTGCACCGATTTTCAGCAGTGCAGCGCCTAGCTTTGTAGATACCTTCATCATTACTTTCGGTGGTTACATTCCTAATGCAGATGCCTTTACTGGCGCAACCCCGTTAGGGCATTTAAAAACCGAATTGACCTTACACCACAGCGTGAGCGAAATCTTGGCTGATTACAGCTACTTCAACTCTATCTTAGGTTGGAATAGCGGTAGTTTAGGTGAAACCTCTGCGATTTTAGTGTTATTAGGCGGTATTTACTTAATCTTCCGTCGCATTATTAGCTGGCACATTCCGGTTGCTATTTTAGCCACGTCTTTTGTGTTAGCGACTGTGTTCAGCATTATTGACCCTGCACGTTATGCCAACGGTTTTTACCACGTATTAAACGGTGGTGCGATGTTAGTGGCCTTTTTTATTGCGACTGACCCCGTGACTGCACCGTCTACCCCACGCGGGCAGATTATGTTTGGTATCGGCATTGGCATTATTGAATATGTGATTCGGACTTGGGGTTCTTTCCCTGAAGGGGTTGGTTTTGCGGTGTTATTAATGAACGCCTTAACGCCATTAATCGATCACTATATTCGTCCACGTATTTACGGTCGTACCCGCAGTGGTAAACCGCTTCCAAGTAGTCAGGGATAAGCGCGATGAGTAGCAATAAAAAACAACTGCCCAGTTACCGCAATCGAATTGGGTATCACGGTGGCTTATTAGGTGGTGTGGGTTTAATTGCCAGTATGGCGATTGTGATTGCGGATGTAGAAACCCGCAGCGCAATTGCAGAAGCTAAAGCCAACGATCAAAAAGCCTCATTAGAGCAAGTTATTCCTGCCAGCATACACAGCAATGACTTGTTAGCCGATGTGTTGCTGATTCCTGATGCCAATGGCAAAGAGAAAAAAGTCTTTTTAGCCCGCGATGACAGCGGCAAAGTCACTGCGGCAGCTTATGAAATGGTCGGTTATGGCTATGCCGGTGAAATCACGCTCATTATGGGTGTAGACCACGAAGGCAAAATCTTAGGCGTGCGTACCCTTGCCCACAGTGAAACACCGGGTTTAGGTGACAAAATTGAAATTGCCAAAAATGACTGGGTATTGTCATTTGAAGGCAAATCTTTAGGCAACCCCAGTGTTGAACAGTGGGGCGTGAAAAAAGACAACGGGATTTTTGATCAATTCACCGGCGCGACCATTACGCCGCGTTCTTATGTGAAGATCGTAAAAAGCGGTTTAGATTTTTTCAGCCAGCATCAAACCGAGATTGTGGAAAGCGATGCGCCTACCAGCACGGATCCAACGCTGGATGAAATGGGTAATCCAACCACCGCTGCACCGAGCGCACCTGCTAAAACCGGTCGCAATGCTAACGCCAGTGATGTTGTACCGAATGTAATGGGGAAATTAAGCCATGACAGTTGATTACAAAGCCATTGTGAAAGAAGGCTTGTGGGATAACAACCCAATTCTTGCACAACAATTAGCCTTATGTCCGTTATTAGCCGTAACCACCACTGCGACAAATGGTTTAGGTATGGGCTTAGCGACTATGGTGGTGTTGATGATTACCTCACTGGTAATCTCATTATTCCGCGACATCATCACCCCAGAAGTGCGTATTCCAGCCTTTATTTTGTTAATCGCGTCCGTGGTGACAGTGGTTGACTTAGTGATGAATGCGGTGATGCACGACTTGTATAAAGTTTTAGGCTTATTCATTCCGTTAATCGTGACCAACTGTGTGATTTTAGGCCGTGCTGAAGCCTTTGCCTCACGCCATAAAATCTTACCGTCTCTGGTAGATGGCTTTACCATGGGTTTAGGTTTCACCTTGGTATTAACTGTATTAGGTGCTGTGCGCGAAATCATTGGTAGCGGTACTTTATTCGCTAATGCTTCGTTATTGTTAGGTAATGCCTTTGCCTTTTTAGAGTTGCAATTAATTTCTGACTATCGCGGCTTTTTAATCATGATTTTACCGCCAGGTGGCTTCTTAGTAATGGGCTTCTTTATGGCAGGTAAACGCATTATTGATACGCGTGTGGCTGAACGGAAAAAACAAGAAGCGGCTAATCAACCGGCTGATATTGCACTGGCTTCAAGCAGTGACTAGGCTTTCTTAACTTTAGCATCTGGTTCAGGAGAATGAATATCATGAATGTCGGTGTGACTTATGCCACAGCGGAACAACAATTATGGTTACGTTTAGAAGTACCTGATGGCAGTACAGTATTGGAAGCCATTGAACACTCAGGTATTTTAACCCGTTTCCCATCGATTGATTTGAAAAAACAAAAAGTCGGCATCTTTGGCAAAATCGTTAAATTAGACACCGTTTTGTCAGAAAGTGATCGCGTTGAAATCTACCGCGCTATCATTGCAGACCCGAAAACAGTGAAGCGTCGTGACATCGTAGAAGACGATGACGACGATGATGATGACGATTAAGCGCACAATTTCACTTTAAGTACGCAGTCAAATCCCATAAAATGCACTCTGGTTGGCGACGATTGTCGCCAACCTCACCCACTCAACAAGCGGTGCGATAGAGTTGCATACCTTCGCAAAAACGACTTTTAGTGTCGTTATTCTCTGATTACACTCGCTTTTTGACATCATTGTTTACCTAATCGCGGCTACAGCGCGCTACAGTGGGATTCCCATGATGAACACTTGCAATTTAATAGCAGCCTTTCTAAGCTGATAGCGTTGATAGCAAGCTCAAGGTCTTGGTCTACTCCACCCATTTCATGATTATGTCTTTACAGCCGGACAGATAGACGCTGTAATGCATGTTACACGGTGATGACAAGCTGTTTTGTATCCATTACTTGAGTCTTGCTGAGAACAATAACTTTTCGGATAGCCCGTGATGATTGAAAACCAGAGTAATAACCAAAAACTGTCTTTTCGGCTGCATAACTTGGCAGAGGCCATCGAAACGCTATTGGCCAACCCACCAGCCGGTATCTCTGAAGAAATGCTCGCGTTATTACGCGAAGCCATCAGCAATGGCGAACATGGCGAACACGCGCTACCCCCTCGTTTGTTTTATGAGGCGGTGGAACAAGCGCAAGTGGCTATCTCTATTACAGACTTAAATGCCACCATCTTATATGCCAACCCCGCATTTGAACGGGTCACTGGCTATCAAGTCGATAAAATTGTCGGCTTAAATGAAGCCCATTTATCTGACCGTAAAACCCCTAGTATTGTCTATAAAACCTTATGGGGACGTTTATCACAGAAGAAGCCGTGGACAGGCATGTTGATCAATCGCCGTGAAAACGGTGAACGCTATCTCGCAGAAGTCACCATTGCACCTGTGTTAAACCCAGAGGGCGAACCCTCTTTTTATCTCGGCATGCATCGCGATGTCACCGAGATGCACCACTTAGAACACAAAGTTAAAAGCCAAAAAGCCTTAATTGAATCGGTGGTTGATGCAGCACCCGTGGTCATTGCCTTGTTAGATGAACATGGACGGGTGGTATTAGATAACCAAGAATATAAAAAACTGGTAGGTGACTTACGCACCCGCGAACCGGCTGAAGTCTTCCTTGCTGCCATTCAAGACGAATTAGGCGACAAATGGGAAACCTTAAAGAATAATGATGGCAGTTTCGTCGATAGAGAACTGCGGTTTGATATTGGTGGTAAACGCTTACCGCGCTGGTTTGTCTGTTCTGGTACATGGTTCCAAGAACGCGACAGCAGTGCCGATGCGTTTTTTGAAGTACGCAAGCAAAGTTATTTTCTATTAGTGGCGAAAGAAGTCACTGATTTAAAACGACAGCAAGAAGAAATGAAAATGAATGTGTTGCGTACCATGATGGCAGAAGGTGAAGCGGTGGAAAACATGCGCGAAACCCTTGCTGGCGCAATTCACCAATTTGAAGGCCCGTTAAATATGATCACCGCTGCGGTGGGCATGTTAGAACGGCGTGCCGAAACCCGAGGCGAGCCTGATCCCCTGTGTGAAGCCTTACAAAATGCCTTAGGTTCAGCAGAAGAAGCCATCGAAAATTTACGGCGCAGCATTCCTGCTTTTGCCGAAGAACCCGTGGTACCAACCAATTTAAATGAAATTTTGCGTGATGTACTCACGATTTCTACTAAACGTTTATTAGCACAAGGTGTGGTGGTTGACTGGGAACCTGCCCCTGTTTTACCGCCAGTGTTAGCGCGTGTGGGTCGTTTGCGTAGTCTGTTTAAACATTTAATGGACAACGCCATTGAAGCCATGCGGGATGAGGGGACGAAAGCCCCCGAATTGAAAATTCAAACCTTGGCACAAGAAGATACGGTGTGTGTCATCGTGCAAGATAATGGGCCAGGGATTCCCGAACAATTACGGTTTCGTGTGTTTGAGCCTTTTTTCACAACTAAGAGTAAAGCCAATCGTGGTGCAGGTTTAGGATTAACCACCGTGCAAGATGTTGTTAATTTACATTCTGGTACGATACAACTTGACCCCAGTTATACCACGGGTTGCCGTTTTATCGTCCAATTTCCCATTGTTGCACGTTCTCAGGAATAGTTAATGTGTCTTCTAACAGTTCATCGCTGGATCGTTCCAACTTAATCGAAGCTGAACTCGAAGCCCTCTTTCAGGTAGGCAAAGTCTTAGGTCGTTCCCTGAATCTTCAGGAGACGTTGCAAGAAGTGTTAAAAATGTTGCATGACTATGCAGGCATGCAGCACGGTGTTGTCACCTTGCGTGACGAGGCCGGTATGTTATCGATTAACGCCGTCTATGCAGGGCGCAAACAAGTGCCACCGAAGTTCTCATACCGACCAGGGGAAGGTATTATCGGGTCAGTATTACAAGCTGAGCAAACTGTGGTGGTCGAACGCGCCGGAGATGATTCGCGCTTTTTAGACCGCTTAGGTTTGTATGAGCGGCATTTACCGTTTATCGGTGTGCCGATTTACGTTAATCAAGCATTGGTCGGTGTGCTAGCAGCACAGCCGAGCGTGGGCAATGATAATTTGCTCAAAGAACGCGCCCGTTTCATGGAAATGGTGGCGCAGTTAATTTCACAAAGTGTACGTCTTGCCAATGAAATCGAAAAAGAACGGCAAGACTTGACTGATGAGCGTGACCGCTTACGCCGTACTGTGCGCAATAGCTACGGTTTCGACAATATCATCGGTCACTCATCCGCCATGCAACGTATCTTTGAAATGGTACGGCAAGTGGCAAAATGGAATACCACCGTGTTAATTCGCGGTGAATCTGGGACAGGTAAAGAGTTGATTGCAAATGCAATTCACTATAATTCACCGCGCCACGATGCGGATTTTATTAAAGTGAATTGTGCCGCCTTGCCGGAAAACTTGTTGGAATCAGAGTTATTCGGACATGAAAAAGGCGCGTTTAGTGGTGCGTTAACCCAACATAAAGGCCGTTTTGAACGCGCTGATGGCGGCACGCTGTTTTTAGATGAAATTGGCGAAATTTCTGCCACGTTTCAGGCTAAATTATTGCGCGTGTTGCAAGAAGGTGAGTTTGAACGGGTCGGCGGTGCTAAGACCTTAAAAGTCAATGTGCGGATTATTACGGCGACCAACGTGGATTTAGAAAGCGCGGTAGAAGCGGGTGATTTTCGGGAGGATTTATATTATCGCCTGAATGTGATGCCGATTAAGTTGCCGCCGTTACGGCAGCGGACAGAAGATATTCCTGAATTATCACGCTTTTTAATTGAAAAACTCGGCAAGTCGCAAGGCCGCCCCTTGCAGTTAACCGATAGTGCTGTGCGTTTGCTGATGCGTCATGATTGGCCCGGTAACGTGCGCGAATTGGAAAACTGTTTAGAACGTGCCGCGATCATGTGTGAAGATGGCTTGATTGATCGCTCTGTGATCAGTTTAACCGGCATCGAAGAAAAAATGCCGTTGAACCCACCGAGCAGCAGCAGTAATAACGCGAGCACTGATACTGCACGCAGTTCACCGTCTAGCGTGGATTTAAATGATGAATCCTTGGATGAACGCGAGCGGGTGATTGCAGCTTTAGAGCAAGCAGGTTGGGTGCAAGCAAAAGCTGCACGTTTGTTAAATATGACTCCGCGTCAAATTGCGTATCGTATTCAGACTTTGAATATTAAGATGCGTAATATTTAGGCAATGTTTTTTCTCGTTCCCGTCGTCTTTCGATGGGAACGAGAAATGTAGGATGGGCTGAGGCACGAAGCCCATCAGTCGAGTCATCCGGTTAAATCAAATGCGCGGTAAACGATGGGCTTCCTTCGTCAGCCCATCCTACGCTTCATCAAATTCCGCATTACCCACATAAACCCGCCCTCGCTCTGCCTTCAAGCGATTCAGCGTCCACACTACTAACACATCTAACATGCAATAAAATGCACCCGCCGCCAGTGGTGGATTGATACTCGTCAAACCAAACCAAGGCACGTCGTACACCCAACGCCAATTTCCCAGCCAAGTGCCGTAAATCTCCAGTAGCAGCGACAGCAAAAACATAGTGGCATATAACGCTTTAGCACTACCCCAACGTAAACAGCCAAGGAACATCAGGAATAACAAGCTGTTTAAAGTATCCATGCCGGTCACAGTGGCAAAAATTAGATAAGGCAGAAACGCCCAAGGCAATAAACGCGGCAGGCTGGCAGGTAAGGCAGGCGCAACCCACACTCCGACCGTGAATAGCAAGGCATGTCCGGCAGGCACGAATAAAGGCACGTTATGCAAGCGGTATTCGTATAAACCCCAAACTAAAGACAAGAATAACTCGCCGAGCGTGGCGTATAACACGCAAATTAATAAACTAAACCGCGCTTCAGCATTGGCTAACCACAATAAACCGCCAAATACGCACCATACCACCACATTAGTGATCCATTGTCCCCACACTGGCACGGTTTGATCCAGCAATAAACCTAAAACAAATAAAACAATAAAAGCCACGCCCAAAGGTTTGCGGTATGGAATCTCTAGCATGTTTGCTCCGTCACATTGCCCGTTAATTGCAAAAAGGCATCAGCTAAAGAATTGGTATTGGTTAATTGCTGCAACTCTGCGGGTGTGCCGACCGCTAATTGCTCGCCACGATGCAGCACGATAACGCGATCTGCTTGTGCCACTTCATCCACTAAATGCGTTGCCCATAACACACCCATGTGACGAGTGTGGCAAAGCTCATGCACATATTGCACTAAGTTTGTCCGTGAGGCGGGGTCTAAACCGACCGTCGCTTCATCCATTAACAGCAAATCCGGCTCATGTAACAAAGCGCGTGCTAATTCCACCCGTCGCCGATTGCCGCCGCTTAATTTGCCGCAAGCGCGTTGCTGATGCTCATTCAGTTGCAAGCGGTCTAATTCGCTTTGTATGCGTTCAGCGGTTTTCGCGCCCATGCCGTGCAAGCGGGCGTGAAATTTTAAATTCGCTAACACGCTCATGCTTAAATCTAAAGTCGGTTGCTGAAACACAATGCCTAAACGGGCTAAGGCTTGCGTAGGGGCTTGGTGTAAGGCATGACCGGCAATGGTAATTTGTCCGCTGTCAGCATTAAATAAGCCGCTTAATAATTGGAATAAGGTACTTTTACCCGCGCCATTAGGCCCTAATAAGGCGACAAACTCACCGACAGCGACGTGTAAACTCAATTGTTTTAAGGCTTGGACTTTGCCATAAGACTTGCTGACGGTATCAACGCTTAACACCGTTTCGGACATAATGAAGCTCCTTTAAGTTAAGGTCGTTGTAGGGTGGAATAGCGCAGCGTATTCCACCATGAAATTCTGCAAAAAGCTGAGCAAAAACAGAGTATAAACCACATGGTGGAATACGGCTTGCGCCTATTCCACCCTACAACGGTTTAGCCCATCCTACAACATCTGTTTCAGTGCTCAAGATCAACTGGCAAAAAAAAACCTGACCGCGCAAACGGTCAGGTTTTTTCAAAGCACACGCTTAAGCAGTAGCGCGTGAAGCTTTTTTACGCTCGTGTTCTTTTAAGAACTGTTTGCGCACCCGAATGCTTTGCGGGGTTACTTCGACTAACTCGTCGTCGTCGATAAATTCTAAGGCTTGTTCTAACGACATTTTAATCGGTGGAGTCAATAAAATGTTTTCGTCAGTACCTGCCGCACGGATGTTGGTTAACTGTTTCGCTTTTAATGGGTTAACAGTTAAGTCATTACCGCGAGAATGGATACCGATCACCATGCCTTCATACACCGCTTCACCATGACCGATGAATAAACGACCGCGATCTTGCAAGTTAAATAAGGCATAGCCTAAGCTCTTGCCTTCGCCATTCGCAATCAACACGCCGTTAATACGTTGACCAATCGCACCGGGTTTCACTGGCGCGTAATGTTCAAACACATGGTATAACAAGCCAGTACCTGAAGTAGCAGTTAAGAACTCGGTACGGAAACCGATTAAGCCACGCGCAGGAATGATAAATTCTAAACGGATACGACCTTTACCATCTGGCACCATGTTTTGCATCTCGGCTTTACGTTCGCCGAGTTTTTCCATGACTGCACCTTGGTGCGCTTCTTCTACGTCTACGGTTAAAGCTTCATACGGTTCTGATAATTCGCCGTCGATTTCTTTATAAATAACCTGCGGACGAGACACGCCTAACTCGTAACCTTCACGGCGCATGTTTTCAATTAACACGCTTAAGTGCAATTCGCCACGACCAGACACGATGAATTTATCAGGGTCGCCAGTGTCTTCTACACGCAACGCTACGTTGTGCAGTAATTCGCGCTGTAAACGATCACGGATTTGGCGCGAAGTGACATATTTGCCTTCTTTACCAGCAAATGGTGAGGTGTTGACTTGGAAAGTCATGCTCACGGTTGGTTCGTCTACGGTGAGCGCAGGTAAGGCACGCACATGCGCAGGATCGCATAAGGTGTCAGAGATAAATAATGGCTCGATACCGGTGAAAGCGATAATGTCGCCTGCACTGGCTTCTGGCATTTCTACCCGCTCTAAACCGTGGAAACCTAACACTTGTAACACGCGACCTTGACGCTGTTTACCGTCTTTGTCCATGATGGTCACGGTCATATTGGTTTTCACACGTCCGCTGGTGATGCGACCCACACCAATCATACCAACATAGCTAGAGTAATCTAAAGCACTGACTTGTAATTGAAAAGGCTCTTCTGGATCAACATCAGGAATCGGTGCATGTTTGATGATAGCTTCAAACAAAGGTTCCATATTGCCGCCACGCGCATCGCTATCAAGGTTTGCATAGCCTTGTAACGCAGAAGCATATACTACTGGGAAATCGAGCTGAGCTTCATCTGCACCTAAACGGTCAAATAACTCAAAGGTTTGATCTAATACCCAATCTGGGCGCGCGCCATCGCGGTCAATTTTGTTAATGACGACAATAGGACGTAAGCCGTGTTGTAAGGCTTTTTGCGTCACAAAACGGGTTTGTGGCATAGGGCCATCTACAGCATCGACTAATAACAAGACGGAGTCCACCATTGACAATACGCGCTCAACTTCACCACCGAAGTCGGCGTGACCGGGGGTGTCAACGATGTTAATACGGTAATCTTGCCAGCGAATCGCGGTATTTTTCGCCAAAATGGTAATGCCACGCTCTTTCTCCAAGTCGTTGGAGTCCATCACACGGGTCATTACTTCGTTACGGCTTTGCAAAGTACCAGATTGTTGTAACAGTTTGTCAACCAAAGTAGTTTTGCCGTGGTCAACGTGGGCAATAATGGCAATATTGCGGAGTTTGGTTATCACAGAAGTCTTCTCAAGCTAGGAAAGGAAATCACTTGTCTGTCTACAGCACAAGTTTGCACACCGCCGAAACCGGTCAAGCATGCGTATCGACAATAGCTAAGTATATCAGTTTTATGAGCAATAGATGCAGTGCAGCAGAGTTAAGCATCAAGGTAATTGGTTGAATACAAGACCTAAACAGGCGGAAATATAGTTGTATAAGGAGGAGCCGAATGCTATAAACGAGTCAATGATTGTTTTTCACATAAAATTCTGACTTGTGTAGAGGGCGTTATCTTTAACCTTATACACGTTTTTAGCTTGGTGAATGGCAGCTAATATATTGTAAAATATAAAATTTTTATAGGATTGGCAAAAAATTTCAAATTGTGTGTTTTTTTGCTCTTGAACAATCGCATTCCCCCCTTACATCTGCTGACACAAAAAGCAAAGCTGTCCATCAATATGGCAATCAAATTGCTAGCCCCACTTGACTCTTGAAATTTTGGTAAAAAATCCTATATTGTTAGCACTCATAGTGAAAGAGTGCCAAATTAAAACGACTAGGGAGAAAATCCGATTATGTCTACTGCATTAACGCTGAGTTTAAACGCACAGCTTGCGGTATTAGGTCAAGACACAGAAAGGTATACTCAAGCTGTTAAAGCGATTCCTATCTTAACAGCCGAAGCAGAACGCGAGTTAGCCGACCGTTTTTATAATGAACAAGATTTAAACGCAGCCCGTATGCTGGTTTTATCTCATTTACGTTTTGTGTTGCACATTGCTAACGGCTACCGTGGTTACGGCTTGCCACACGCGGATATTATCCAAGAAGGCAATGTTGGCTTAATGAAAGCGGTAAAACGCTTTAACCCAACAGTTGGCGTGCGCTTAGTTACCTTTGCGGTACATTGGATTAAGGCTGAAATTCACGAATATATTTTACGCAATTGGCGTATTGTCAAAGTAGCGACTACTAAAGCCCAACGTAAGTTATTTTTCAACTTACGCAGCGCGAAAAAACGCTTAGGCTGGATGACACAACAAGAAGTCGAAGACGTAGCCAATGACTTAGGCGTAACCGCACGCGATGTGCTGGAGATGGAAAAACGCTTAAGCATGCACGACACGGCATTTGATGCGCCGGTTGATGCCGATGACGATCACGACAGCATTGCACCTGCGGTGTATTTAGAAGATGACCGCTATGACCCTGCGCAAATGATTGAAGATGAGCAGTGGGAAAACCGAGGTCAAACTGCTTTATACGAAGCCTTCGCTGATTTAGACGAACGCAGCCAAGACATTTTACAAAGTCGTTGGTTAGCTGAAGAAAAAGCGACTTTACATGAATTAGCCGCTAAATATAACGTCTCAGCAGAACGTATCCGCCAAATTGAAAACAGCGCGATTAAAAAGCTGAAAAAACAGATTACTTTATACGCTTAATCTTTTCCTTCCCCCCTTGTCCCTCACTGAATCACGCTCAGTGGGGGATTTTCTATTAGGGGTTTTTTCTCACTGCTGTTAAGTTTAAGACATGCTAATTTGTAGGATGGGTAGAGCGAAGCGAAACCCATCATGTTGCTGTCCAGATTTTCCGCGCTCGCACCGCAAAAGGACGCGGCGCAAATCCTACAACTATTTTTAGTTAGCTTTGAGCCTCCCACCATGAACGACGAACAATTATTACGCTATAGCCGCCAAATCATGTTGCCCCAAGTGGATATTCGTGGGCAGGAAAAATTAATGCAGGCCACTGCCTTAGTCGTAGGCGTAGGGGGCTTAGGTTCACCCGCTGCTATGTACTTAGCTGCCTCAGGGGTGGGGCATTTGGTGTTATGTGATTTTGATACGGTGGATTTATCAAATTTACAGCGCCAAGTGCTGCACGGCACGGACAATATCGGTCAAGCTAAGGTGTTATCTGCGCAGCAGCGTTTGCAGGCATTAAACCCTGAAGTAAAAGTGACCACGGTTAACCAGCAGTTAGACCATGATCAGTTAACGGAATGGGTACAACAAGCCACCGTCGTTTTAGACTGCACGGATAATTTAAACACCCGCATGTTGATTAACGAAGTTTGTGTGCAACAGCGTAAACCGTTAATTTATGGCGCGGCGATTCGTATGGAAGGACAATTGTCCGTGTTCCATAACGAATTACCTGATAGCCCGTGTTATCGCTGTTTATACCCTAGCGATCAAGCTTTAGCCGAGAGCTGCACGCAAACCGGTGTATTAGCACCTGTAGTCGGAGTCATTGGCAGTTTGCAAGCATTAGAAGCGATGAAGGTGATCATGGGCATTGGTGATTCGCCGATAGGTCGCTTGCAATTACTCGATGCACTGCATATGGAATGGTGCGAAATGAAATTAGTGAAAAATCCTGATTGCCCTGTGTGTGGTCAAGCCAACGCGACATCAGCTTAAGCATTTAGTCAAATTCAGCGCGATTTTTAGCCACAAACCATTCAATTAAACTGCGGGCAATACTCATCGGTGGTGGTATATGTGCGGGAAGTTGATCCCATGCAAACCAATCGCCGGTTTCCAATTCGTCGGTGTTCACATTCAGTTCACCGCTGTCATATTCTGCGATAAAGCCAATCATCAACGAATTAGGAAAAGGCCACGGCTGACTGCCAAAGTAGCGCAGGTTTTTAATCCCCAAACCTACCTCTTCCCACACTTCGCGTCTGACCGCTTCCTCCAAACTTTCGCCCGCTTCGACAAAACCTGCTTGCACTGTCATCATACCTTTAGGATGATGCGGCGAGCGAGATAACAATACTTCATTGCCGCGATAAATTAACATGATCACCGCTGGTGAAATGCGCGGATAACACGACAAGCCACAGGCGGGACAACGCTTTACGCGCTCGTTATCATCTTGCTGCATGGGCGTGCCACAGCAACCACAAAACCGGTGTTGTTGATGCCAGCTTATCAACTGGTAGGCGCGTCCTGCTACGCCAAACATTTCGCGGCTTAAATGGAACAGCAAAGGACGCAAGTTAATAAAGGTCATACCTGTGGGGGCTTCTACCGTATCGGCTAATTCCACCGCATAACAAGGCTGTTGTGCTAAAGTGCCTAAATACAATTCATGCTGAGCCGTTAAGCCACTACGTTGAAATTGATCCCATTCGGGCAAACAATAAGTATCACCGATTTCCGCGACTAAAATTTGATGACCACGGAAGGCACACCATAAGGCTACACCTTGTGATGATTCTGGCGGGCGTACAGCGGGCATAAAGACATCAGGAAACGCAAGATCATTCATGCAAAGAAGTCTCATGGTTGAGAAAAATAATCCAAATGTTTTGCTAGTTCCCACGCGCTTTGCGTGGGAACCCGTAGCGGCGCGCCTGCGCCGAGTGCTGGATACAGAAGCAAACGGCAAATGGAGTCGTGACGCAGGCGCGTCTGGACTTGCACCCACGCAAAGCGCGTGGGCGCTAGAAAACGTAAAAAGGTTTTTTATACCACGCACAGCATGGCTCTGCCATCATAACGCCTGCTTTTTCAGTGTAGGATAACGGTTGTGCGTGTGTTCTATACCGTCTTGCTGTACACATTCATGCCGCTGATTTTACTGCGCATGTGGTGGCGTGGCCGCAAAGCCCCTGCTTATCGGCAACGCTGGGCAGAACGGTTTGGTATTGCCCCTGCCTTGCCTGAGACGATCCCGTCTAGCATTTGGTTGCATGCGGTGTCGGTGGGTGAGGTGCAAGCGGTGTTACCTTTGCTGCGCCAATTAATACAACGCTATCCGCAACAAATTCTTGTAACCACCACTACGCCGACTGGTTCGCAACATTTACGCAAAGCTTTAGGTGATGCAGTACATCACGTTTATTTGCCTTATGATGTGCCGTTTGCCATGCAACAGTTTTTGCGCCGCCAACGGCCACGACTGTTATTATTAGTCGAAACTGAATTATGGCCTAATCTGCTGCATTTATGTCATCAACGTGGTATTCAAAGTGTATTGATTAACGCCCGTATGTCCGCTCGCTCGGCGCGAGGCTACCTGCGTTTTGCACGCTTTACTCGCCAAACTTTGCAGTACTTAGCCTGTGTTGCAGCACAAACAGAAGCGGATGCTGCGCGTTTTCGCCAATTAGGCGCACCGCGTGTGCAGGTGACAGGCAATATTAAGTTTGATATTGAGTTGCCCGCACAATTTGCGGAACGTGCCGACGCATTACGCCAATTATTAGGTACAGAACGTGTTTGCTGGATTGCTGCTAGCACACATGAAGGCGAAGAACAGATTTTATTACAAGTGCAGCAACAGTTACGGCAGCAATTCCCTAACTTATTGTTAATTTTAGTACCTAGACACCCTGAACGCTTCGATACTGTAGCGCAATTAGTCACACAATTGGGCTTAAATCTGTTGCGTCGTAGCGTGCAACAGCCTTGCCGTAACGAAATTGACGTGTATTTAGCCGATACTATGGGGGAATTGCAGTATTTATACGCGGGCGCAGAGATCGCCTTTGTTGGTGGCAGCTTAATTGAACGCGGTGGACATAATCCATTAGAACCCGCTTTAGTGGGTTTACCGGTGTTAAGTGGTGTGCATGTTTTTAACTTTGCTGATATTTATCAACAATTAGTGCAGACACAGGGCGCAGTGTTAGTATCTGACAAGGATGCACTCAAACAGCAATTGACTGAGTGGTTAGCAGATGCTGCATTGCGCAAAAAATGGGGGCAAAACGCCCGCCAATATTTATTAGCCAATGCAGGGGCATTAACTAATACCCTGAAAATAGTAGAAGAATTATTGCTTATTGGACTTAATACAGATTAATGCTGCGCACAAAGAAAGCCGGTATTCTTGTCTTAGTTGAATAAAATATCCGTGTTAAGGAATCGAGATAAGCATTTGTTAACATTTTATTCAGCTTTAACTTTATAAAAAGAGAGCAGTATTTTATACTCATAGCCCGATTGCTTAGATTTGTGCAATGCAAAGAGAGTGGTTCGATAACGATAATTTTAATGAATTGAACGTCTTACTTTTAAACCAGCCCACAAAATGAGGTAACAGATGGAAAACGTTGTTATTGTCGCAGCACTGCGTACTGCTGTTGGTAACTTTAATGGTGCATTGTCTGGTATTCCTGCAAGCACTTTAGGTGCCAAAGTAATTTCCGCCTTATTAGAAAAAACTGGCGTGAAACCAGAGCAAATCGACGAAGTGATCTTAGGTCAAGTATTGACCGCAGGGGTTGGGCAAAACCCAGCACGTCAAGCCGTGATTGAAGCTGGTTTACCGGTAGCAACACCTGCAATGACCATCAATAAAGTGTGTGGTAGTGGTTTAAAAGCCGTTCATTTAGCTGCACAAGCGATCAAATGTGGTGACGCAGAAATCGTTATCGCAGGCGGTCAAGAAAACATGAGCATGTCTCCTCACTTGCTGCCAAACTCTCGTCAAGGCACTAAAATGGGTCCTTGGAAGATGGAAGACAGCATGATCAAAGATGGCTTATGGGATGCGTTTGACGATTATCACATGGGGCAAACTGCTGAAAACATCGCGTGTGATTTTGATATCAGCCGTGAAGAACAAGATGCATTTGCCGCTGCTTCACAACAAAAAGCCTCTGCTGCACAAAAAGCAGGCTATTTTGCTGACCAAATCGTGCCAGTAGAAATTCCACAGCGCAAAGGCGATCCTATCGTATTCAAAGAAGACGAGTTCATCCGTCACGATGCGACTGCTGAAGGCATGGCAAAATTACGTCCAGCCTTTAGCAAAGACGGCAGCGTAACCGCAGGTAATGCTTCAGGCATCAACGACGGTGCAGCGGCTGTGTTAGTGATGACTGAGTCTAAAGCCAAAGAATTAGGCTTAACTCCAATGGCTCGCATCGTGTCTTATGCTAGCGCAGGTGTTGAACCTCGCATCATGGGAACTGGCCCAATTCCTTCTTCTCGCAAATGTTTAGAAAAAGCCGGTTGGCAGCCTACTGATTTAGATTTAGTAGAAGCTAACGAAGCGTTTGCTGCACAAGCTATCTCTGTAAACCGTGACTTAGGTTGGGACACTGATAAAGTGAATGTGAACGGTGGCGCAATTGCCATTGGTCATCCTATCGGTGCTTCTGGTGCGCGTGTGTTAGTGGGCTTATTACATGAAATGAATCGCCGTGATGCGAAAAAAGGTTTAGCGACCTTGTGTATCGGTGGTGGTTTAGGGGTTGCGTTAGCGGTAGAACGCTAAAGTAACAAAATGGCGTGTTGTGAAACACGCCATTTTAGTTTGCGTGTCACCGTTTGATAAGCTTACACTGTGCTGCTGCGGGATGGGTAAAATTTTTAGATTGAAGTCAGTGGTTTAAACACATACACATAGCAGAGATTCCGATTAGAAGTTAAGAGCATGAGTGATTCCAGAATTATCAAAAAATATCCTAACCGTCGATTATACGATACTGCCATTAGTAGCTATATCACGTTAGAAGATGTCAGAACGCTGGTAATGGAACATGTGCCTTTTCGCATTCAAGATGCGAAAACTGGCCAAGACATTACCCGTAGTATTTTGTTGCAGATCATTCTGGAACAGGAAGAAGAAGGTGAGCCAATCTTCAGCAGTGAGGTGTTAGCACAATTGATTCGCTTCTATGGGGATACTTTGCAAGGCATCGTAGCCAACTACTTTGAGCGTAGTTTAGGTTTGTTTGCCAAACAGCAAGATGATGTACGCACTAAAATGTACAATCCTATTTCGTTTATGACGGAAATTGCTGAGCAAAACATTAATTTATGGAAGGACATGCAGGAAAATTTTTTCAAGGCGACGATAACAGGTCGCCAAGATGATAACCATAGCACTGCTAATGTCAGTGACGAAAAAAGCTCGAAAAAATAACGGAATCAATTCGTTTTTAGCTGCTAATTGTCTCAGTGAGTAGGCAAACTGATTTATTGTCATTTTTTTGCACTCAGACTTTAAATAAACAGAGATGCACGCATACTGGTTATGAAATTAGCCAAAGCGACTTTCTGTTGATAAAGCATTGAGTGCATAGTATGTAACATAAGAAAATACCTGCTTACCCAAATCACATACTAATTATGTGGTAATTAAGTGCTGATGTTTTTTGTTTAAAAATTGGCTAAGTAGGTAATCTTAAAAGTTGTTTTTGCTGCATAAATGGATTTGTTTTATTCGCTAATGTTACAACTTAATATCATGGTATCAAGCACATAAAATAAATCCGTTACGCAGTCTGTTGAACTCTATCGATTCTAATTCAAAATTCCTTTACACTGTAAGTCAGATTAACGGCGACTTTAGCATGTTTGTACAACAAGGATTGCTGTCGGCGGTGAAATACTGCCACATGAGAAGGTATGCCTTAATCAACATCGCTACTATTTGAATGTAGTCGTTTTACTCAACATGGACTGATGATGCTGACAGGGAATGCTCCCCAGCGGCACACTAGACCAACCATCGACCTATCTGGAGGATATACATGACCACAAGAATCGCATTAGTAACTGGTGGTACTGGCGGTATTGGTACGGCGATTTGCCAAGGATTAGCTAAAGCTGGCTATAAAGTGGCTGCATCTTGGTTAGAAGGTGTTGACGATGGCCCAGCATGGCAAGCCAAAATGAAAGAAGAAGGCTTCGACATCGAGATTGTTGCCGGTGACGTGAGCGACTTCGACTCTGCGGCTAAAATGGTACAAGAAGCTGAGTCTAAATTAGGCCCTATCGATGTGTTAGTGAATGGTGCTGGTATCACCCGTGACAAAATGTTCAAAAAAATGGACAAAGGCATGTGGGATGCTGTAATGAAAACCAACTTAGACAGCGTGTTCAATGTCACTAAACACGTTGTTGATGGCATGGTTGAACGCAACTGGGGTCGCGTTATCAACATTTCTTCTGTAAATGGTCAAAAAGGCCAAGCCGGTCAAACTAACTACTCTGCGGCTAAAGCAGGTATGCACGGTTTCACTATGGCTTTAGCACAAGAAGTTGCTAGCAAAGGCGTTACTGTAAACACAGTTTCTCCTGGTTACATCGGTACTAGCATGGTAATGGCTATTAAAGAAGAAATCCGTAACGCTATCATCGCGACTATTCCTGTTGGCCGTTTAGGCAAACCAGAAGAAATTGCGTGGGCAGTTGAGTTCTTAGCAGACGACAAATCTGGCTTCATCACTGGTGCAAACTTAGCGATGAATGGCGGCTTGCACACAGGGCCATAGGCCACTTTGCTTGCGTCAAAATGCGGACAAGCCTTAGCAGTTTGTTAAGGCTTGACAGCATGCAGTATTTATCTTATTGTGCACTGCAAGGTTGTTGCAGTGCACAATATTTTTGAGTTGTCCAATCAACAGCCAAGTGACTACCAATTAGGAGCAAAGCTATGGAAAACGATTTACTGAAACAATGGACAGACATGAACAAATCTGCCATGGACGCAATTAAGGAATTAGGCGAAATCAACACGACTGCCATGACCCGTTTGACACAGCGTCAAATGGACATGATTAGCCTGTACATGGAAAGTGGTGCTAAGCAATTAGAAACTTTATCTCAAGCTAAAAACATGCAAGATTTAGCTGCCACACAGTCTAAATTATTTAGCGAAATGAATGAAAAGCTGTTAGACAATGCACGTCAAACAGTAGAAGTGTTAGTCGATGTAAAAGCTGAATTATCTGCTTGGGTAGAAAAAGGCATGCAACAGGCTTCTGAATTAATGCCTATGCCAACTATGCCTACTGCTAAGAAAAAATAAGCTGTATTCTTAGACTAACGCACTGTTTTCAAGTGCGTTAGTGCCTTCCAACAAAACCTTAAATTAACCTTCCTCTGCTGGCAATTCTTCTGCCGTCATTTCTTCCGGTTCACTGGTTTCATGTGTTGTTGCGTCTGCATTTGCAGTAGTTAACCAACCATTAATCGCCGTTAAATCTTCTGTGCTTAACGTGCCCGCTGCTTGTTTTAACTGCAAAGTCGCTAACACATAGTTGTAACGTGCTTGAGAATAATCACGCAATGCACCTAACAAGTTTTGCTGTGCATCTAACACATCAACAGAAGTCCGTGTACCAACATCAAAGCCGGTTTGAATCGCTTCTAATGCGGTTTCTTGTGAGCGTACTGCTTGGCGTAAGGCTTCCACTTGGCTGATATTAGAAATCACATTTAAGTAAGCATTATGCACTTGGGTTTCAATATTGCGGCGTACTTGCTCTAAGCTGTCTAAGGCTTTGGTGTATTGTTGCTGTGCAATACGAATTTGCGTGCGAACAGCACCACCTGTGTATAAGTTATAGCTGACTGTCACGCCCACTTGGTTGCTGGTGTTACCATCGCTGGCATTTTGCGCTGTGTCACCACGCAATACATGAGAATAGCCATGTGAGGCGGCTAAATCCACCGTTGGCATTTCGCCAGTGCGGGCGCGTTCAATGTCTTGACGTGCCAATTCAACCGCTAATTGAGTGGCTTTAATCGCGTTATTGCTTGCCAAGGCCATTTCTGACCATTGTTTAATGTCTGCTGGATCAGGGCTTAATAACGGTGCATCGCCTTTTAAGCTTGATAAGGTCTTATAATACGTGCCGGTAATTTCACGCAAAGATTCCTGCGCATTATTGACTAAGTTCTTAGTGCGAATCACATCTGCAACAGCAGCATCATGACCTGCTTGTGCTTCTTGCACGTCAGTGATGGCAATCAAACCCACTTCAAAACGCTGTTGGGTTTGCTCTAATTGACGCGCTAAGGCTGTGCGTGTGGATTCAGTGAAACTGACATCATCTTGGCGGGCTAAAATATTAAAATACGCCTCTGCCACGCGCATCATTAAGTTTTGCCGTTCTGTTTCAAAATTAGCTTCTGCTTGTTGAACAGCAACATCAGCTTGATCGATGGCTAAGCGGGTATCAGGATCGTATAACGGCATCGACATTGATAAGTTATAACCCAATGTCGTGTTTTCGTTACTGTCATCACCAAAAAAATCAGCAGTGTTGTAGTTCTCCATTGCAGAACCTTGCAACACAACCACTGGCGACAATGCAGACTCGGCTAAAGGTCTACCTTCTAATGAGATTAAGCGCTCAGTATCCGCAATTTTCAGTTGTGGATCATTTTGTTCAGCTTGCTGATAAATATGTAATAACGATTCTGCTTGTGCAGCAGTGCTAAGTAAAGCACCGGAAACAAGCAATAAGCGAACAAGGTTCAGCATGTGTTTGAGTTCCTTTTCAGAGGGCTAAAATGGCTAAAGTAGAGTTTAAGCGTTGTTGCAGTTAACGGTTGTAACAATGTGAAGAAAAAACAAGCGGTATTCTGGTCAATATGTTGACATATGTGGGTCAACTGTTTTTGCCCACGCATCAATACCACCGCTTAAATTAATGAGATTTTTAAACCCACGACTTTCCAAGAAAAAAGCCACTTGCTGACTACGCACACCGTGATGGCAGATAATGACAGTTTCGCGCGCGGAGTCTAGGGTTTGATATTGCTGTAACACTTGACCCATCGGCAATAAAGTCGAATCAGGCAAATGACAGATTTGATATTCCCACGCTTCGCGCACATCTAATAACAGCGGTTGTGCGCCACTGGCAAGATATGCGTGCAAGTCTCTTGGCTGAAGATGGCGCATTACCTTTACATCCTATACTTTATAATACAAAACGACGTGGCAGTGGTGCGCCGACTAAAGCAGGAATGCTGGTTTCAAACACGCTGTCTTCAATCCATTCTTGCTCGCTAACACGGGTGATTAAACGCGCTTCCATAATCGGTGGTTCGCCCACGATAACGAACAAGCGACCGCCAATGGTTAATTGTTCTTGGAATTGCGTATTGAACACAGGTAAAGAACCGGTTAATACAATCGCGTCGTATTGAACTTCTTTGTTCCAACCACTGACTGCATCACCGGTATTCAAGCTCACATTAGCAATATTGTGTGCTTTTAATGCAGCTTCAGCAGCTTTAGTGAAAGTGTCGTAAATATCAACAGAGTCTACGTGATTGACTAAACGGCCTAATAACGCTGTTAAATAACCGCTACCGGTGCCAATTTCTAACACACGGTCAGTATTTTTTAAGGTTAATGTTTGTAAAACACGACCTTCTTGTTTAGGTGCCATCATGACTTGAGCATGAGCTAAAGGCACATGAATGTCAGCAAAAGCAAGGTGTTGATAAGCTTCAGGGACAAAGGCTTCACGCGGCACGTCCATCATTAAATCTAAGATATTATGGTTTAACACTTCCCAAGGACGGACTTGTTGTTCAACCATGTTAAAACGTGCTTCTTCAATGTTAAGTTCTGCCATGCTGGTGTATTCCTATGCTTGAATATTCGCGAATGAAAGAAAGGGGATATTGTGCCAGAGCGGTCAGTTTTTATCACGCTTTGCCACGGAATTCAGCGATTACTCCGCATTATAAAGCTTATCGACGGTCGTAGGTAGTTAAGGCTATTCTAACCTACAATCTTAAATCTAAACAATTGGACAATTTAAGTGTGTTGGGTTTTCCTAGCGATTGAAGACTTAAAATAGCTGTTGCGCTATTGTTTCAGGGCAAGCAAGACACATACAGATGAGTCATGGTGTGTAGTAGGTCGCATAAGCGGAGCGTCATGCGACGTTAAACCGCAGGTGAGATTTGTTATCCGATTCAAAATGATTTACAGAGCTTTATGGTGGAATACGCTGCGCTATTCCACCCTACAGGAAACTTAAAAAGCGTTAAAATGAGTCGTAAATTGTGACGAATTGTTGTAGTTTGTGCTCATTCCTATCTGTACCGCAGCGATAAAACTGCCATACCACAGATAAATATCTTTATTTAAAGACAATTACAAAATAAACCCGTAATCAAGGAGATGACACATGGGATTTTTAGCTGGTAAAAAAGCGTTAATTATCGGCTTAGCCAGTAACCGTTCTATTGCATGGGGTGTTGCACAAGCCATGCACCGTGAAGGCGCAGAGTTAGCCTTTACTTATCAAAATGAAAAATTACAAGGTCGCGTGGAAAAAATGGCTGAAGAGTGTGGCTCTAGCTTAACTATGCCTTGTGACGTGAAAGACGATGCACAAATTCAAGCCGTATTTGATAAGTTAAAACAAAGCTGGGATGGTTTAGATATTTTGGTGCATGCGGTTGCGTTTGCACCAGGGGAAGAATTAAAAGGTGAGTATTTAGACAATGCCACCCGTGAAGGCTTCCTGATGGCGCATGAAATTAGCTCTTACAGCTTATCCGCCTTAACCAAAGCCGCATTGCCGATGATGGAAGGCCGTGAGTCTGCGGTGGTCACATTATCGTATTTAGGGGCTGTGCGTGCGCTGCCGAATTACAACGTGATGGGCTTAGCCAAAGCCAGCTTAGAAGCCAATGTACGTTACTTAGCTTACAGCTTAGGGCCTCGCGGCGTGCGTGTGAACGGTATTTCAGCAGGGCCTATCCGCACTTTAGCAGCGGCGGGTATTTCTGATTTCCGCAATATGTTGAATTATGTTGAGCAAAACGCGCCATTACGTCGTAACGTCAGCATTGAAGACGTGGGCAATACTGCGGCGTTCTTATGCTCTGATTTAGCGCATGGCATCACAGGTGAAATCACTTATGTCGATGCAGGCTTTAATATTACAGCAATGGGCGGTTATAGCAGTTAATCGGGTATTGTAGGTCGGATAAGGCGTTAGCCGTCATCCGACATTAGGCTTTTGTTTTGGAACAGCGTAGCTTTCTCAGAAGAAATGTGCTTCTCGTTCCCATCGTCCCGATGGGAATGCATGCCGTGTCGCTCCAGCGGCACGAATAGCAATGTGAATCTGCCTATAACTGCGACTCGCGCCGCTGGAGCGACGCAGTATGCATTCCCACCAAAATGGTGGGAACGAGAAAACAGTGAGCAACAAAAGCCCAATGTCGGATGGCGGCTAACGCCTTATCCGACCTACAAAACTTAACACGCGCACTCACACACAAACAGGAAACAGAAATGGCACTCACGCAAGATGAGAAAAAACAAGCCGTTGCTAAAGCAGCTTTAGCTTATGTAGAGCCAGACACCGTGATTGGCGTGGGCACTGGCAGCACCGCTAATTACTTCATTGATGCTTTAGCAAGCATGAAGCATCAAATTGAAGGCACTGTTGCCAGCTCAGTTGCCACGGCTGACCGTTTAAAATCGCATGGCATTCCTGTGTTGGATATTCATGCAGTTGACGAAATTTCGGTGTATATCGACGGTGCAGACGAAGCCACCCGCCATTTACACTTAATCAAAGGTGGTGGGGCTGCCTTAACCCGAGAAAAAATTGTCGCAGCAGTCAGCAAAAAATTTGTCTGTATCACTGATGACAGCAAGTTAGTTGACGTATTAGGTGCTTTTCCATTGCCAATTGAAGTCATTCCGATGGCACGTAGCTACGTGGCACGAGAATTGGTTAAATTAGGTGGGAATCCATTTTGGCGTGAAGGCGTTGTCACTGATAATGGCAACCTAATTTTAGACGTACATAACTTAAAGATTCTTGACCCTTGCGAATTAGAAACGCAGTTAAACCAAATTACCGGTGTGGTCACCAATGGTTTATTTGCCCGTCGCCCTGCGGATGTTTTATTGCTCGGCGGTGAAAATGGGGTTGAAACCTTAGAGTAACTGCACTGACGCGATTAAGGTCTGGCCTGAACAGACAAAAAACCAGACCTTAATTTACTGAAAATATTGCACTTGTGCAAAAGTGCCTTGATAAGTGATTGCAGAAAGCTGAAAAATATCGCACACTGCGAATAAACCCAATGGGGTGAGATAGGTAAATGCCTCGAATTATTGCAAGCAAGTGATAAAAAAAAGCTTCCCTAAACGAAACATTTACCCTATAATGCGTTCTTCCCTTGCCGGGGTGGCGAAACTGGTAGACGCGCCAGACTCAAAATCTGGTGGTGGCAACACCGTGTCGGTTCGAGTCCGACCCTCGGTACCAATTATAGACCTTCCGTATTTTTCTCCTACCCCTCGATTGCTTCGTTCTCATTTGTTAGTTGCAGTATTAGCAAATGAAATGAAGGTTGGTATTTTTCAGCGATTCGGTCAATAATACTGGTCAAGTCACCTGATGCCCTGAGCATGTTAATTACTTTCCCGGAAACGGCGTATGTTTATTGAATATACCTTTACCATGGATAATGGGAAGGTGTTGCATTATCGCGTTGAATTCGACCGAAAACGCGAACACCTTCTGGATCAAAGCAACTATCCTGATTGGACACTGTTGGAGTTTCATCAATGTCCAAATTGTCCACTCGATAAAAAAGAATTTTCACATTGTCCAGCCGCCATTGATGCACATGAAATTTTACTCGGCTTTGCCGATGTTATTTCCTGCAATGAAGTGGATATTCATGTTAAAACGCCAGAGCGAGAGTACTTTAAACGCACGGATGCTCAAACTGGCTTACGTGCCATTATCGGCTTTGTGATGGCCAGCAGTGCCTGTCCCATGTTAGCGCAAATGCGTGGCATGGCCTTTTTCCATCTGCCTTTTGCTTCGATGGAAGAAACCGTGTTTCGCGTGACTTCCTCTTATTTATTGCACCAATACTATTGCCATAAAAAAACGGGCAAGTTTGATTTAGAGTTTGAAGGGCTGAAAAAACAATTTAAAGAAACCCAAACCGTTAATTACCATTTCTTAGAACGCATTCGCGCTGCCAGCGATGCTGACTCTAACCTTAACGTATTGGCCACCTTGTTTACCATTTCATCCATGCTCTCTTTGTCGTTGGAACGACATTTGAAAGAAATCGAGCATCTGTTTGACTAAACTAAACTCTCAAACTATCTGAACGTGCCTTGGCAGACGACAACAGAGGTTAGCAAAACAATGTTTGATCAGGGGAAAATGTTTATTGAATATACCTTCACCATGGATGATGGTAAGGTATTGAGCTATAAGATTAATTTTGAGCGCCCTAGACCGGATATTCTCAACCGTGACGATTATCCTGCATGGACAGAATTAGGCTTTCATCAATGCGCAAATTGTCCGCTGAGCACCAATGATTATTCTCATTGTCCAGTTGCCATTGATGCCAAAGAAATCATTTTAGGTTTTCGGGAAATTTTGTCGTGTAGCATTGCTGATGTGCGGGTGTTAACCCCAGAGCGAGAATATTTTAAACGCTGCGACGCGCAAACCGGTTTACGTGCCTTAATTGGCTTTGTGATGGCCACCAGCACATGCCCAATTTTATCGCGTATGCGCGGTATGGCACATTACCATTTACCGTTTGCCTCGATTGAGGAAATCGTGTTTCGTGCCACTACCTCTTACTTGTTGACACAGTATTTTGTGCATCAAGAGGGGCGAGATGTGGACTTAGAATTAACTGGCTTAAAAAGCCATTATGAAGAATTACAAACAGTTAATTACGACTTTTTGCAACGCATTCGCGCTGCCAGTGAAGCCGATTCAACTTTAGATGTCTTATCGACCTTGTTCTCGATCTCGTCTTTCTTGTCGGGCAACTTAGAGCAGCATTTACAAAAATTAAAACCGCTCTTTGCTGAGTCGTTAAAAGCGAAACAAACGGAACAAGCATAAGCGCACAGATTTTTCTCGTTCCCAAATGCCATTTGGGAATGCAGTCGTGACGTGCTACGTCACGAGTGAACTAAACGACGAATTTAGCTCGTTCTTGGAACAAACCCGCGACGCAGCGCGTCGTGACTGCATTCCCACACGACGTGTGGGAACGAGAAACCGATTGTTTTTACAGCAAATATTTCGTCGAACTCAGGCATCCTGATTCAAACCAACGACCCGTCATCACAGACTGACAACAGGTCGTCACCTCGCCTTAGAAATTCACCTGCACCCCTGCTGTCACAGAATGACTGCTCATTTCTTCATGGGTTAACAAGGCTTCATAATTCACATAAGCTTGCCAATCGCGAGAAAATTGCGCTAACACGCCTAGGCCAAAAGTGGCAAAAGTGTGATCTAAACGCTCGCTGCCAATGGCAAATTCATTTTGCTGACTGTCTTCTAAGAAAAAGCCACTTAAATAACGGCGATCTTCTTTAAACTCATGCACCATGTGTAAGCTGGTCATTGGCATTAATAAACCCCAGTTTTGCGGCCATGTGTACACGACATCGTAACCGGCACGTAATTGCAATGAATCAAAATCTTGATCATTCACATGCAAGCCCAACACATTACCTTGCCCCGCACCTGTAGACTCATTAAAGCCATCTAACTCAGTGTAAGCATAGGTTAAACGCATGGATGGCAATACAGAAAAACGTTTGTAGTTATAGTGATAACCAATGCCTAAGCCAAAAGAATGCTGAATGCCATCGTTATCTGATAAGGCCGTTTGATCAACAACATCGCCGCCTAATTGATAATTAATTGCCCGCTCATTGTCAAAGCTGTAATTACTATAACTGTAAATCCAGTCAAAAAAGACTTGCTGTGTTTGATAATAAGTGCCATACAGCGACAAGCTGTAACCATCCATATCAACCGCGCCCGCAGATTCATGTAAATCTGCTTCGGTGTTCACATAACCAATGGCCGCCCCTAAGATGGCATCGGTTTTAAAGCGATAATCTGCCCCTAAAGTCATGCCTTGCGTGTCAAAGTCGAAACCGCTTTCACGCCGTGTCACTTCTTTTTCACCGGTACTAAAGTCACCGTTGACAAACACGCGCAATTTGCCTGCATCTGCACAGGCTGGATCAGGTGATAACAATTGCTGTGCAGACACAGACTCACCATCGATATTGCCGTTTAATTGGCTGACATCAACACAGCCGACACCTCGACGTAACGAGTAAAGGCGCGATTCGATGTTGCTTTGTTGTATGGATAAAGCACTTTGCGTTAAGCGGCCTTGGCTTAAAATTTCTTCTGGCGCAATTTGTTGCAAAGCATTGGCAACACCATTCGGGTCACTTTGGATATTGTTGTATAAAGTGTCGAATAATTGTTGCAGTTCAGGACTGGCAGTACCTGCACGATCAATATTGTTAATCGCTTCGGCAATCGCCACTTGGGTTGGGTTTTGTGCCACAGTGGTTAAGTCATCACCTTCACGACTATCATCACTGGCAATTAAAATCGTTGCTTGCGCAGTACCTAAAGCACCACCACCGCTAGGGCTGCTTAAAGTCAAATTAATGCTTTCTTCTGACTCGCGCACGCTGTCATTAATTACTTCAACGCTAAAGGTTTTCGGGCTGTTGTCACCGTCTGCCCATGTTAGCGTACCACTGCTAGCACGGTAATCACTACCGGAAGTCGCACTACCATCTGCCACGGTGTAAGCGACAGAAACTGTGCCACTCGTGCCATTAATACGGTTAACCGTGATCACAACTTGCCCTGCGGCCTCTTGCACACGGAAGGTGGAAGCAGAGAAGCTTAATTGACCTGCACCATTGCTTGCATCATCGCTAATACTGAGCACGGCTTGGCTTGTACCTAAACTTGCACCACCATTAACACCTGTTAGGTTTAAATTAACGGTTTCTGTGCCTTCTGCCTCTGCATCAGTATTCACATTAATGGTAAAAAATTTAGCCCCTGTTTCACCCGCAGCCCATGATAAAGTGCCATTAGTCGCAGTGTAATCACTGCCCGCAGTCGCTGTGCCACCACTAGTGCTGTAACTGACGCTGACGCTACCACTGTCGCCACTGCTGCGCACGACACCGATGGTGATACTACCAGCACTTTCAGTCACAGCAAATTGACTGGCACTAAAAGCCAAACTACCTGCACTGCTATCGTCTGGACGCGCAATAAAATCATAAGCCAAACTGCTTAATGGTAAACCTGCCAAACATAAGGCGGTCACTAAAGGAGAGCGTAAAATTTTCATAATAAAATCCTTTTTTATCGTAGCCTGCATACACCAAATGACTCACCACATCGAAAAATTTCGACGCAGCCTCACATCGTCATTTTTATCACTTTAGAATTGCTGATTGTTATCGTTGTTTCATGTGGGTAAACCGCTTAGTCCTACCCTCGTGACGTGGTAGCAATAGCCAAACTTACTCAGCAATCCGTGCTGTGTAAGCTGTCTGTATTTGACTATTGAGAGAAAAGTTTAGCTATATGATAGAACAAATTGATTTATTTAGATATGTAGGATGGGTTGAGGCACGAAGCCTATCATTTACCACACATAATGTTAACGCGACTGTTGGGCTTCCTTTGTCAGCCCATCCTGCGGGACTTAATGATTGATCTTCCCTGCGTCTGCCCAGATTTAAGCAACTTAAGCGCATTATTCAGACTTTGTTTGATAACAACAGCATCTCTAACCTTAAAACCACCATAAAACCAACTTATCTTGCCTGTTGACAGAAATGAGCAACAGGTAAACCATGAAAAATGGATTTCAAACCTCAGGATGCGCCCAAACTAGAGACTATACTCAAAAGTAATAGCAATAAGTCTTTTGGAGAGCAGCTTATGAAAACACTGACAGCCTCGGCACTGTATTCTGATAGCTTAGTGGAAATTACCGAACAAGATATCTTGTTTCGCCTCTATTATTTTCCGATTGGACTCAAACGCATCGTATTTGCAGATATAGAGTCCATCGCGGTGGAAGCCTCGCAGCCTAGTCCAACGCCGCGTTATCGCCTATGGGGCACAGATGATTTATGTACTTGGTTTGCCTGCGATTGGTATCGTCCAAACCGGAACATGGTGTTTAAAATGAAACTGAAGACACAAAGCATGCAAGTGGGTTTTACCGTCGAAAACCCCAGTGCTGTGTTAGGGATTTTCCGACAGAAACAATTGCATTTAGAAGCTTAAGCATAAATATTGATCAGCAAACTCAAGACTCACCGATTCAAAAACTGCCCACTCATTTGAGAGGGCTTTTTTTTAAGCAGCGTTCACAGGAGAATACAAAATGCGTTTGAATCACTTACTGTTGATAAGCTGTTTGTGCATTGGCTTTAGTCAGTTCAGTCAGGCTGAAGTGGTACAGGTTCAGCAAGGAGACATCATACTTAATGGTGAGCTAACTTTGGCAGGAGGCAAAAGTCTCACAGAAGCAGAGCTGATCATGATGGTACATGGCACATTAGGTCATGCCAAAATGGATACCTTACATAACCTACAAGCGGTGTTAAATGAGTATGGTTACAATGTGTTGGCGATTAATTTAAGCCTAGGGGTGAGTGATCGTCCCATGCAAATGTTTGCTTGCGATCAAGTACAAACCCATCAACACACTGACGCTTTACAAGAAATTGATACGTGGTTGCAGTGGTTAGAGACACAACAGGTCAAGCAAGTTGTTCTATTAGGTCATTCACGTGGTGGCAATCAAGTGGCATGGTTTGCCCAAGCACATCCACAAGCAGAAAAAGTAACAGCGCTGGTTTTACTTGCGCCGATGACGCAACAAGAAATCTCATTAACTGAGGCACAACAAGCCACATTAGCAAAAGCTGAAGCCTTAATCGCAGCAGGCAAGCCTGATAGCTTATTATCTGAAGTTCCTTTGTTACACTGCTTAAGTAGCACTGCCAGTGCTGCCAGTATTGTGTCTTATTATTCACCTACGCCAAATATGCACACGCCAAACTTATTACCACAATTACTCTTGCCTATTTTGGTGGTGACAGGTTCGGAAGATCAGACCGTTACCAACTTATTACCTTCTGTTCAACACTTGGCCGAAGAACAGTTCAATATTCATCATCTTGAAGTAAACGGTGCGGATCATTTTTTTCGCGATTTATACGCGTATGATATTGCAGATGCGATACAGGATTTTTTAGCACATGCTGCGCAGTAAATGAGTGATATTACTGTATTGCTGCATTGTTCAATGACAGCGTATTGAATACACTGTCATTGTTTGTGTTTCTTTTTGTTGTCATGATGTCCACTATGAACGCTCACCTAAAACAATTAATACAAGAAAATGCCCAACTCAAGGAAAATACACTGGATTTATCTGGTCAAGGCTTATCCAGTCTTCCCTTAGAAGTGTGCCATTTAACCCATTTAGAATGGCTTTTTTTAGATGATAACTACCTCACCAGTTTGCCCACAGAATTAACGCACTTAAAACGCCTGCGTAAACTCGACTTAAGTGGTAATCACTTTATTTCACTACCAAATGTCATTTTTGACTTAGCTTCATTACAAGAGTTATCGGTTGACGATAACCAATTGGCTTTGCTAAGCCCTGACATCGCGCAACTCAAGCAACTACGTCAGTTGAACTTAAGCAATAATCAGTTAATCGAAATTCCTGAAGCTGTAGCACAACTGCAACGCTTGCGCCTATTGGACTTAAGCCACAATCAACTAACCCATATTCCCAGCAGCTTAATGCACTTAACGCGCTTGCGTGAGCTGAGCCTGAGCGGTAATCGCTTGAAACATCTACCAACTGAATTAAACCAGTTGAAAAGGCTGAAAATTTTATACCTTGGCGATAACTTGTTAACCTACATTCCCGAAACTGTGTTTGAATTAACGCGCTTACGCGAATTAGAACTGTGTCACAATATGTTAACGGTATTACCTTCTACTATTCAGCAATTGCAGAATTTAGATATTTTAGATTTACGCGATAACCAGTTGCGTTTATTACCCGTTGACGATTTATTGCAGTTACCTGATTTAGAAATGTTAATGCTGAGTGGGAATCCACTAGAAGTCGATGCAGGCGTGCTGGAAAGCGATAACGAGCCAGAAGTATTACTTAGCTACTTTCAAATCAATCCCGCCACTAATCCTACCTTCCACTGATTCACACTGCACTGGGGTAAGATATTGATTATTCGCTTATCCCAGCTTCAAATTAAGCCCACTATAAAAATATAGGGGATATTCCCTACTATACACCGGCAACACTTGTGTATATCCTAGCTTCCATTGACAGCAGTTAAATAATTTTTTTAAGACATTTAATTCATCGATAATTGCATAACGCATCTTATTTATGAATTTGGCTGCTGTTAAATTTTGTGTTTATTGC
>QKBZ01000005.1 GCA_003245895.1 Beggiatoa sp. | reverse complement strand
ACTTAATCCAATCTAATTGCTTTACATCAACTGTTTTGTACTTTATTTTCTTCATCGAGAGAACGCCTGTTTTGTCTGTAGTAGGACTGGGGACTTTATCCTATTCGGGCGTTCTCTTTTTTTTGTACTATAGCTGACTACAACATCTGCTTAAATCTACTTATAATCCAACCGCGTCACCCCATCACTCCACTCAGTCGGCGGATTATTCAACAATTGCTGGCACCGTTGATAATACATTTTAACCACATGATCTTCTGGAGCGCGGGTTGATAAGCCTTTAAACAAGGCCAACGCCTCACGCCAAGATTGTTCTTTATACAAGTCTAAGGCTTCGTGATATTCAATTAAGGTCGCTTCTTTATAATCCCGCAACGGTTCAGGGTCAGCATCAAACACTTCATATACCGTCACCGGCTCTTCTTTACCTTTCACCTGAACAGTGTCAATTTCACGCACTAAAAAGCCTTCTGACATAGTGAGGTAAGATAAAGTAGATGCTGTGATGCCAATGTTAATGCCGTATTGCTTGGTTAAACCTTCCATGCGTGAGGCAAGGTTTACACTGTCACCGATCACCGTGCTTTCTAGGCGGCTTTCAAAACCGATAATGCCTAAAGTCAATGGCCCAGAGTGAATACCAATACCTAAGCGAATCGGCGACAAAAAGCGTTTTTCTCGTTGTTCATTGAGCTTTTTCAAGGCTCGCATAATACCCACAGCCGCCGCCACCGCATCATGCCCGATATTCATGCGCATACCAGGGAATAAGGCCATGATGGCATCGCCGATATATTTATCGATAAAGCCCCCATTCGCCGAAATGTTAGGGCCAATATGCTGCAAATAGTCGTTTAAGAAATTGAAATTGTCTTGTGGCGTTAAGCGTTCAGAAATATTGGTGAATGAGCGAATATCTGCAAATAACACCGACATATGCTCTTGTGAAGCATTGCCTAATTGCACATCTTCAATTTCTTTATGACCTAAACGCAATAGGAATTCAGTTGGTACGAAGCGCTTAGAGGCAATGTTTTTGCGCTCGATTTTTTGATAATTACGCGCATTATCGATAGAAACCGCCGCTTGTGAGGCCAAAGCTTTCACAATTTCAATTTGGTTATTGGTAAATGTCTTATATTTGCCCGTTTTGCTATCTAGCGGGTTTAAAAGCTGCAACACGCCAATGGTATTTTGCATGCGGTCTAACATCGGCACTACTAACATGCGTTCAATGTGATAACCAGAGAAAAACGAGAATTGCTCGTATTCGTTGTTTAATTCGTGAGGCCCTGCGGAAATAATTTGTTTCGTTTGCGCGCATTGCGCCGCAAAGCGGTTTTCTAACAAGGAAATAGGTGGCAAGGCTTGCGGTTTAACAGAACTGCTAGATAAAGCAACACCTAACGACTGATTTTGCACAATCTTAAACGCCAAGTGATCTTTTTCTAAGATATATAAAGTGCCTGCATCCGCATTGCTTAAACTACGCGCTTCTGACACGCACAGTTCTAACAATAAGTTGATGTCTTTTTCTGAAGATAAGGCCGTACCCACCCGCGTTAAGGTTTCAATGGTGTTTTTCATCATGCGGTCAATTTCTTTTTCGCGGGTAATATCCCGAATCAGAATGACCGTACCGATATAACGCGAGCCGATATACTCTTCCTTAGTTTTATCTGTCGCATCTTTTTGCACAATGGCTGTGGCAACCGCTTTTGCGTAGCGATTATTGGCTAACGACAATTCAACTTCGTGTATTTCTTCGCTTAAGCTACGAGAATGGCGGGCAATTTCGGCAATTTCTTCGCTAAAAACATCCTGACATAACTGGTTTTGCATATTGCGCTGTTCAGGAAACATGGCAGACAAGGCAGGGTTATAGCGAATAATGCAGCCTTTTTCATCGGTTACTAATAAACCGTCTGCCATATTGTCAATAATCGCGGTCATGTGCGCTAAGGTGTTTTGCAAACGGTGCGTAGCATCTTCCACCCGCTGCTCTAAGGTGCAGAATAAGTCGTTTAATTGTCGTGACATGCTATTAAACGAATTTGCCAGCGTGCCTAATTCATCCTTAATTTCGAGGTTAATCATTATTTCGTGTGACAAATCACCCGATGTAACACGTTTAACCCCTGTCAATAGCTCATAAATCGGCACTAAAATGCTGCGTGCCAGCAAATACCCCAATAAAGAGGCGAATACAATACACAACACCATGATTAAAACGAGGTTTTCAATCGCACGTTGCATGGTGATGGCATAACGATTAGCCGTGATGTTAATGCCTAAAATAGCAACGGGTTTATTAAAAATATCCGTAAGCACTTTATATTCAGCTAATTGACCGCCGAACTCTAAATCCATCGCCTCAGCAGTACCTTCAGGATTACCTGACATTAACTCTTGATATAGCTCAGGTGTAATGTCTGGCTGAGCTTGCTCAGAAGATAATTTAGCTTTAATAGGATGTGATTGGTAATAAAAAGCAGCCGTAACATCTAATAAAGAATGGATCACATCTAATAAAACATCACCGTCATTTAAGATATAACGTGCTAATATCGCACCAGTAAAAGCAGGATCATTTTGATCATTGTTTTTCGCAGCACTCATAATATTGCTGCTTTTAATAATTGGCACAGCCGCAGAAATAGCCAGTAAGGTTTTCTCGCCTACTTGAATCTGTTCAGTCGCTGCAACGGCCTTGCCTCTGGCTAAAGCTTGGCGAATCAATTCATTATCTTGATAATCTTGTTCATTAAGCGCGGCAAACTTTGAAATATTAGCTTCCCCTAAACGCTCTTGCTTAGCATTAACAATGACAACTTGATGCAATTCCTTCGCATTGTTTTGTAAAGTTTTTTCTAAATACTCATTAATTTTATTGCGGATCATTAAGCTTACTAAGACTTGTAACCCGCCTTCATTGGCCATTGTTGTTACAGTATTTTTCGTCTCAAAAACTTTATTTTTATAGACTAAATCAGCCACGCGAATATGCTTACGCATATTCTCAATTGCTTCATCGTGAATTTTATGCGAGAAGTAATAGATGGCAAACGAAGTTGTTGCCGCTGTTGAAATGCAGGTAATAATAAAAAAGGAGAGTAATAATTTGCTTTTTAACTTTAATTTTCTAAACACAGCCCACTCCAACACAGAGTAAAAACCTTTTGCAGCAAGAATTATACACGCTATCACGCGATACGCTGAGTTTTTTGCTGCAAAAGTATGACGTTTTAAACGTACATGAAATCAATTACTTAATCTGAGATGGGCATTGTTAAAGGGCTTGCAACATTGCATTTTAAGCCCTTGTCACCGCGTATCAAAAACTACATGAGTTCTTGATATAACACATAAAAACCCATTAACACGACAAAATAACCAAAGGTCTTACGCAGGGCTTGTGCTGAAACCCGTTTTGATAACCATGTGCCTAAATAAATGCCTGCAATGGCTAGCGCGGTGAAAATGCTTAGAAAGTGCCAGTCAATGGTTTGATTGCCTATATCGCCCATAAAGCCTAATAAAGACTTAGCGGCAATGATTAACAAAGAAGTGCCAATTGCCAATTTCATCGGAATTCTAGCCAACACCACTAAGGCGGGTACGATCATAAAACCACCGCCTGCGCCGACTAAGCCGGTTAAACCACCGACTGCAAAGCCTTCTAGCAAAATTAAGCTATACCGAGAAAGGCTCGGACTTTGCCCACCATCACAACCGCGTTGTTCTTCCTCTGCTTCACTGGCAAGTTTACGGGTGCCACCGCGTATCATTGAGGTGGCGGCGAAAATCATTAACACGGCGAATAACAACATGATGCCTGCATCTTTGCTCAAGGCTAGACTGCCCCATGTCAAAATGGGGTCAGGGATGGCAGGCATAATGAATTTGCGGGTGATGAATACCGAGATAATAGAGGGGATGCCAAAAACTAAGGCGGCGCGATAACACACGAGTTTGTTGCGCATATAGCTCACAGAGCCAATTGCCGAGGAAACACCGACGACAAATAAGGAGTATGCGGTGGATAACATGGCATCGATATGGAATAAGTACACCAGCACCGGCACGGTTAACACCGAACCACCGCCACCAATCAAGCCTAACGAAAAACCGATCAATACCGCACAAAGATAACCAATTAAGTCCCAAGCTTCCATTTTGACTCACTAATGTTTGTTTTTGTCAGGGTAAGTATTTCAATAAGAATATTAGAATAGTCTAATGATTTCAACTGAATCACCGAGCAGACAATTCTAACGCAAAGCAGACTTCTCAAGGTTTGCGCCACAAAAGGACGTAATATACTGTCTGCGTAACTTAATCCTAATGCTCTTTAACTCCTTGTGAAATTGCCCATATCTGCTGTAACAAGTTTTAAAAACGTTCATTAACACACTATTCATGACTAAAAGGAGTATTCCTCATGAAACGTATCATTTTATTTATCTTAACCAACTTTGCGGTGATATTACTGCTCGGTATCATCACGCGCATTTTAGGCATTAACTCCAGTGCGCCACTGTTCTTTGCTTTAATCTTTGGTATGGGCGGCTCGCTGATTTCTTTGGCCATTTCCAAATGGATGGCGAAAATGTCAACCGGTGCGCAAGTGATTGAAAATCCAGCCACTGAGGAAGAGCGTTGGTTAGTACAAACCGTTAAACGTCAGGCAGAACAAGTCGGCATCGGCATGCCAGAGGTGGCCATTTACGAAGGCATGGAAATGAATGCTTTTGCTACCGGTATGAATCGCAATAATGCCTTAGTAGCAGTAAGCCGTGGTTTATTAACCAGCATGAACCGTGATGAAGTGGAGGCGGTATTAGCGCATGAGGTAAGTCACGTTGCTAATGGTGACATGGTGACATTGGCCTTAGTACAAGGTGTGGTGAACACCTTTGTCATTTTATTATCTCGCTTAGTCGGCTCTGTGGTCGATAATATGATGCGCGGCGAAGATGACGAAGGCGGCGTTGGTTTTGGCTATTTTATCGCCAGTTTTATTGCCGAGATTATCTTCGGCATTTTAGCGATGCCTATCGTGATGTGGTTCTCACGTTATCGTGAATACCATGCTGATGCGGGTGCAGCGGAGTTAGTCGGTGCGAACAAAATGATTGCCGCCTTACAACGTTTGCAAAATGCACACACAGGCACTTTGCCAGAGCAATTAACTGCGTTTGGTATTAGCAGCAGCAAAAGCCATGATTTAATTCAACAATTATTCTCTAGCCATCCGCCGTTAGAGGAGCGTATTGAAGCGTTGAGAAGTGCGAAAGCGACTGCTTAATTTCGGTTTATAGACCGCAGGGTGGAATATGGCTTAAGCCTATTCCACCATGCACTTTCTCGGCATTTTGCGCACGCGGAGCAGTTCTAACATCATGCAGACTTCTCCGCGTTCGCACCGCAAAAAGACGCGGTGCAAACCCTACAATGATCTTAATTCCCTGCACATTCTCTTAACTGACGTTCAATTCTGTGGCTAACCAGCTTAAATACGCAGGTAAACCATTTTCTATTGGTAACACCAATAACTCAGGCACGTCATAAGGGTGAATTTGCGATAAGATGTTTTCTATCGCCTCGTAATGATTACGGTGGCTTTTCATCATCAACACAAACTCTTCTTCAGTTTCAATTTGCCCTTGCCAACGATATACAGACAAGCCTTGCGGCAAAATATTCACACAAGCCACTAAACGTTTTTCCAATAACTGAAACGCAATAGCTTCTGCGGTTTCTCGACTGTTGCACGTCGTTAACAAGATACGAAAATCAGTCATATAAAATTCTCTGAGTAAATGACAGTCGTGTTACTGTAGCAGACTTCCCGCAATGGCGAAAAGTTGCCCAGCATGACAAGGTGTTGCTGTGTGATATTTAACGACCTGAGTTCGACGGAAATTATCATTAAAAACAAACTTATGCTTCTCGTTCCCAAATGCCATTTGGGAATGCAGTCGTGACGTGCTACGTCACGAGTGAACTAAACGACAGATTTAGCGCGATCTTGGAACAAACCTGCGACGCAGCGCGTCGTGACTGCATTCCCACGCAAAGCGCGTCACTGCCATTAAGTTAAGCGATGTTGTAGGTCGGATAAGGCGACAGCCGTCATCCGACATAACACAGTTGAAGCTTGAACCAAGCCACTTGCGGCGGATGATGGCTAACGCCTTATCCGCCCTACCAGACTATGTAAAGCCTTAACTTAATGGTAGTGACGCAAAGCGCGTGGGAACGAGAAACCAATGTTTTTACAACAAATATTTCGTCGAACTCAGGTCAATTGGCAAAAACCGACATTTTAAACTTAATCCAATAGAGACAATGTGATGTTAAAAAAAGATAGTTTTGTGAATTGGCGATATAGCTTAAGTGTTATTAGCCTCTTTGCTTTAATATGTTCTCAAGCAGTACAGGCTTTAGATGGCACTAGTTTTGTGACTAAGTGGCGGACAACAACGGATAATGAATCTGTTTATATTCCAATCAACTCGAATTATACCTATAACACTAATATTGATTGTGATAATGACGGTTTTTTTGAAAAAACAGGCATTAGTGTCCAAGAAAACATGCTATGTACTTATGCCTCTGCGGGGGAGCACATCATTAATATTAGTGGCGATTTTCCTGCTTTAGATATGGGTACAAAATTTGGAAACGCATTTGATTTTTATACTGGTGATAGCGCGTTTCCTACAAGTTCTCGTGAGCAATTATTAGAGGTAATGCAATGGGGGACTATCGAATGGCGCTCAATGGCGTATGCGTTTTTCTTTGCTGAGCAATTGCAAATCACCGCGTCAGACACTCCAAATCTGACACAAGTGACTGATATGTCTTATATGTTTTACGGTGCAAAATCGATAACTCACGATATGAGTGCTTGGGATGTGAGCAATGTTATTAGTATGCAAGCGATGTTTGCGATGGCTCGCAACTTTAATAGTGACATCAGTGGTTGGGATGTGAGTAATGTTATTTATATGCAAGCGATGTTTGCGGAAACAACCGCATTTAATCAAGACCTTAGCCGTTGGAACGTGAGTCGTGTAATCAATATGTCGAATATGTTTGATAGCTCATCTTTTAACCAAAATATTGGTGTTTGGGATGTCAGCCATGTCACCAATATGAACAGGATGTTTTCAGCGGCAAGAGACTTTAATCAAGACCTCAGTCAGTGGGATGTCAGTCATGTGACTGATATGGCTTGGATGTTTGAAAGTGCAATGGCGTTTAATCAAGATATTAGCAACTGGGATATTAGTAAAGTGACTAATATGGAGTTCATGTTTGCCGATACAGCCGCTTTTAACCAAGATATTAGTGCTTGGAATATGGTTAGCGTTAGCAATATCAAAGGCATGTTTCAGAATGCACAACGTTTTAATCAAGACCTCAGTCGTTGGAATGTGGCGGGTGTGACGGATATGAGCGATTTGTTTAATGGTGCTATGTCTTTTCAGGGCAACATCTCAACTTGGGATGTCAGTCGTGTCACACAAATGGATCGCATGTTCGCGAATGTTATTAGTTTTAACCAAGATATTGGTGCTTGGGATGTCAGTCATGTAACAACAATGTCAGGCATGTTTATGGGCGCAGCTCAGTTTAACCAAGATATTGGCGCTTGGGACGTGAGCAATGTAGAAAACATGTCTGAAATGTTTATGGGGGCAACGCAGTTTAACCAAGATATTGGCGATTGGAATGTAAGCAAAGTGACGGCGATGTATCGGATGTTTGCAGATGCAAGCCATTTTAATCAAGACATCAGTCGTTGGGATGTGAGTAATGTTATTAGTATACATGGCATGTTTAAAGGGGCTGAGGTGTTTAACCAAAATATTGGTGCTTGGAAAGTCATAGTTGTACGAGATGAGCAATTGGGGCTAGAAAGCATGTTCGCAGGTGCGCGGGCATTTAATCAAGACCTCAGTGGTTGGGATGTGAGAGGTGTATACAATCTGTCTGATATGTTTAATGGTGCCAGTGCGTTTAACCAAGATATTAGCGGTTGGGATGTGAGTTTCGCAGGCAAAATGCGGAATATGTTTGCTAATGCGACCAGTTTTAACCAAGATATTAGTGGTTGGGATACGAGTCGTGTCTATGATATGTCCGGTATGTTTATGGGGGCAGTTTCTTTTGATCAAGACATCAGTGGCTGGCGTTTCCGCATTTATTATCCGCTTGATTTTTCAGATATGTTTGGTGGTATTCAACTGTCTGTGAGTCACTACGATACGTTGTTACAAGCGTGGGCGCAATTTGTAGACCAAGCTGAGTATTACGACTCTAGCTGGTCACTAGAGAGGTTTAAGCCAGAAACGCTGTTTGGAGTGGTTTTTGATGCAGGCAATTCTCAATACACTGCAAATTCAGCCGCAGAGGTCGCTCGCAATGTCTTAGTTAATGAATATGGCTGGATTATCACAGATGGTGGGAGTACGTCTGAGGTTAAACCGGTTGATTTAACAGAATGTAGCCAAGCCTATGGGCGTAATCATCACGTTAAGATCGACAGTCGTTGTCATAATGAGGGTTGGCTGATTGACATTGAAGTCGCACCCACCGGTATTATCTCAGGCGGAGCCTTGTTAGGAAATATTGAGAATCAAGGGGTTATTCAAAATATAACCTTCAAAGGTAGCGTCTTAACAGGGGGAACTGTAGGGGGCAATATTGTAAATAATGGTTTGCTTAAGAATATCGCTTTGAGTGCAGGAGCTGTCTTAGAAGGGGGGAATATTGCGGGTCAGATTGATGGTAATCCTGTTGAACCGGCACGTTTGCGAGATGTGGATATTGCGATAGGTAGCTATTTAAATAATGTCATTCTCGAAGATACTTATATTTTTAAACCAGAGACTATCATTTTTGGACAAGGTGTGCGTGTTAGCACGGAGTTTCCCTGTATAGGCAATGGTCTCAGCTTGCAACGTGGTACAGAGCCTAATGCTTGTTTTGAGTCTTATGGCTCTTTTCTGCGTATCACTACCGTAGCAGAACACCGTGGTCAGTCTGCCGACGCGATATTACTGGCAGCAGATGAGACAGGTATTTACAGCTATGACGGTCAAGTGTGGCAAGTGAATTCTGAAGGTATTGAAACTCCGATCACCGTTCAGCATTTTGAGTTATTGCCGTTTACTGTCGATATTCCTTTGCCTAACTTAGATAGTTTTAACGTGGCCTTTGCGGGTTATCGCTTAAACAATGGTGATATTATTTATAGCCAAGTGAAATAAGTTTTTTCTACATATTCAAATTGTTATAAACCCACTGCACAAGTATTTGTCAGTGGGTTTTTTTATGTGTCTGACAGTCTCGTCCTACAAAAAATGTATGACAAAAAAGCCTCTTCACTCAGTCAATACCTCTTGAGGCGTGCTCATTTTTTAGGCTTAAAAAGGTAGAGAGCGTTATGTTCAATAAGATGCAGTATTTAGCCATCAGCGTGTTATGGCTGTTGATGTCACAAGCGGTGCAGGCGTTAGACAGTACCAGTTTTATCACTAAGTGGCAGACCCTAGAGGATAATACTTCAATCAAAATTCCCATCAATCCAGACTATATCTATAACGCCAATATTGATTGTGATAATGACGGGATTTTTGAAAAAACAGGTATCACTGATCAAGAAAATATGACCTGTACTTATGCCAGCATAGGCGAGTACATCATTGCAATCAGTGGCGATTTTCCTGCTTTAGATATGCGCTTTACAGCCCTTGCAAGAGAAAGCTTAAGCGGATTTTTAAATAATCACAGTGCGCGTAACCAATTACTAGAGATCATGCAGTGGGGAAATATTCAATGGCAATCAATGTCATATGCTTTTGATAGTGTTACTGAATTGCAACTCACTGCCTTAGATTCGCCTCTCTTAGATCAAGTGACAGACATGAGTAATATGTTTTCATCTTCAGGGCTAAAGGTCAGTGAACACGCTCAAAAGATGAATACATGGGATGTCAGTCATGTCACTGATATGAGTTGGATGTTTGCTTATACTTCTTTTTTTAATCAAGATATTAATATGTGGGATGTA
>QKBZ01000450.1 GCA_003245895.1 Beggiatoa sp. | reverse complement strand
GCCTAATCTGTGCCTGCCGGAACGCCTCCAACACATTACCCATTTACTATTAAACGAACAGAAAATTTTATATTTATTAGTGGATGAACAACTATCAGTCGTGGAGAGTGGTGGACAATTAAGTCTATTAGAACAAATGGACTTATCAGATACCTTAATTGACTTAATTCCTGAATTAATTGGCTGTGAGGATTTATTAGCAGAAATATTAAATGGTGATTTGCCTAGCTTTCAATTAGAAAACTTAAACCGTGTGGATGAAGATGATGTTACACATTATTTAGACTTAAATTTAGTCTTATACCCTTGTGAGTCACCGCCTTTATTATTAGTAATCTTGTCCGACAATACCCGCTTTACCCAAACGCAACAAATCCTTACCCAGCAACGTAATGAACTCAGCTTATTAAAACATAAACTCGACGAAACAAACCAACAACTGAATTTTTTATTACAGCATTACGTGCCAAGAGAAGTCAGTAAAGCATTATTAGAACAGCGTATTATGCCTTCATTAGGCGGTACAGAACGGGAAGTTTCTTTATTATTTGCTGACTTAAGAAATTACACCAGCATTAGTGAACAGCTTAAACCAACAGAAACCATTGAATTATTACACGTTTGTTTAGATATGGCGGTATCGGCCATTGTTGAAGCAGGCGGCGTAATTTTAAATTACATGGGCGATGCAGTAATGGCGATTTTTAATGCACCGGATGAATTGCCTAACCATGCTGCTCGTGCCGTGCGTGCGGGTTTAAACTTGCAAGAAACCGCGCGGGCTTATCAAGAACAAATGTTAGAGAAAAAACTGCCGATCTTTTTTGGTGTGGGGATTAATACGGGAGAAGTTGTCGTCGGCAATGTTGGTGCGGGCGGACATTATCAATACACAGCGATTGGTGACACGGTTAACGTCGCCGCCCGTCTATGCAGCCATGCAGGGCCGGGGCAAGTTTTAATCGGGGTCAACACGCATGCAGCTATCGCTGACCGTGCAGAATTGACCGCATTATCGCCGATCAAATTTAAAGGCAAAAGCAATGCACAGCCGGTTTATGAAGTGAAGGAATTATTTTAGGCAAACGCACGACACTGTGTCAGCAATAAAAAAATTGTCTTGCGCAACCCAATTCCTTTTATAATAAAGCCTACTACTGTAAGTTTTGCTCTCAGGTGGCAAGATACATACTTCAAATGGTGTATTGAACACTCAGCGATAATGTCATTGCCCAACAGACAGCACGACAATGACATTTGCAAAATGATTTTCCGACCCCTGATGGTCTGTACCAGCGTTGCTCATGCGGGAGGCTATGCTTGCGAGTGATAAAACAGCATACATCTAAAGCACATGGCTTAGTCAAATTAGCGCATTTATCTATCTCGCTTTCCAATACACTGCGTGGGCGGCTAACGCTTTACTTCTTTATCCTCTCTTTTTCCATCGTCAGCATTACCTCAGCAATTTTTCTACACCAAGCAACAACGCATTTAAACGAGGCCATCTTTGCGCATTTCAATACCGCCGTACAACTAGAAGCCTCTCGCATTAAACAAGTGCTGGAACAACAGCAACAACAAGTGCAATGGTTAGCACGACAACCTAGCTTGCGTGCAATGTTTGAGCAAAATGCTGATGCCAATAATGATGACTTCTTGCAATATCATATGCCTTTATTCGATTTGGCATTGAATGAATTGCAACTGCTCAGTGTCAACAGTAATAAGCCCATCGCCAGCAGCAATGTCATGCCGACAGTGTTGGAGCCAGACTTATACCAACGCTTGTTTAAAAACCATTCTTCATTGGCAGTATCTTTACCCTTACTGCATATTAGCGTGCCGGTTTACGATAAAAATCGACAGTTACAAGGCATCTTAGTCGCCAGTTTTGACAGCCAAGCCTTTGGCCTTGCCTTGCCGCCTAGCTTGAGTGACAACTTGCCACAAGTGCAGTTGACCTTACGCGCTTCTCCACCCACTGCCTACAGCTTAACCAGTACTCAAGTTTCCCGTTATCAACACAATGACAAGGTTTGGCTGGGGGCTTGGCAATGGTTAGTGCAAGGGCAGTTATTGTTATTAATAGAATCGCCTGAACAAGCCTCATTAACGAGTCAAGTGGCCTTAGTAAGAACTTGCTTATTAAGTAGCTTAGTGGTTTTAATTTTAGCTATCTTATCAGCGTACCGTTTAATTCACCGTTTAATGATGCCGTTATGGAGTTTAATTGCCATTACCACTGCTATTCGTAATGGAGACTTATCAAAACGGGTAAAAAATTATGCCATTTATGAGTTTGACCAGTTAGGCAGCATGTTAAACCACATGGCGCAGCATTTACAGCAAACCTTATCTGATTTAGAGCAACGGGTCACTGAGCGCACGACTTTAAACCGTGCTTATGAACGCTTTGTGCCTAGACAGTTCTTAAAATTACTTGATAAGCAAAGTATTGTTGAAGTGAAGTTAGGCGATCAAATTGAAAAAGAAATGACCATTTTATTTTCGGATATTCGAGATTTTACCCGTTTATCTGAAACCTTAACGCCACAAGCAAATTTTGATTTTATCAATAATTATTTAAACGTAATGGAGCCATTAATTTATCAAAATGAAGGCGTAATTGATAAATATATTGGTGATGCCATTATGGCC
>QKBZ01000334.1 GCA_003245895.1 Beggiatoa sp. | reverse complement strand
ATCATGGCTTGATTCAGCTTGGCTTTATCATCGCCATAACGCTCTTTCAGCGACATCAAACGCGGCTGCAAGCGGCGCATATTCGCCATTGACTTGTAACTGGTGGCGGATAAATGGAAGAAAGCTAATTTAATCAACAAGGTGACTAAAATAATGGCAATACCCCAGTTACCTAACAAGCTATGGATGGTTTCTAACAACCAGAATAATGGTTGTGCTAAGAACCATAACCAGCCATAGTCAACCGTTAAATCTAAACCTGGGGCTAAGGCGGCTAACTTATCTTGAATCTTAGGCCCTGCATATAATTGCAGGTCAAATTGGTAGGTTGCACCCGCAGCAACACTGATCAACGGGCCATACATGCCTAATACATAGCGTTTGCCTTCTGGTAACACGCGACTGTAATAAGTGAATTCTTCAGTGTTTGGTGGAACCCAAGCCCCTAAGAAATAATGCTGCAACATGGCTGCCCAGCCACCTTGCCAACTGCCACGCGATTCATTGGCGAGTTTATTGTCTTCAATATCACCGAAAGTGACTTTTTCATACAGTTGTTTAGGGCTGGAAATCGCGCCGCCCATGTAAGTATGGACAAAGCTAGATTGGCCTTGCTCCGCTACTTGGGTGCGTTGCAATTGGCTATATTGGCGTGCTTGCCATGCTTGCGCAGATTGGTTAAACACTTCATGTGCCACGTTAATGACATGGCTGCCACGTGCAAAGGTAAAGCGTTTGGTGACTGTTACCCCTGCTTCATTCGTCCAACGTAAAGGGACAACTAAATTGTCTTGCCCATCAGCTAAGCGGTAACTGCCTTGCTCAGCTTGATAAACGGTTAAATGGGTAGGTGCCGATTCTGAGGGTAATAAACCTGATTGCGCGACAAAGACATTCGGTAAGCTATCATTCATTAATTGATACGGCGCAGGGTTTTCCACACTGACCGGATAATCAATTAAGAATTTTTGCCGAATATCACCACCGACCGTATCAATCTCAACAATCATGACATCTGTTTCAACGATTACACGTTGCCCTTGTGCTAAAGGCTGAGTAGACGTTGTTACAACAGGCGCAGAAGTCACCGTTGGGATGCTGCTGCTGGCACTGGTTGTGCTTGGTGTCGCTGACCCCGTTTCAACGGGAGTGAGAGTGTTTGCATTAGGGTCTAATGCAGTTTCGGGAGGTGCTGCTGTTTCAGTGGCACGCGGTGGTTCAACAATTGTAGGTTTTGGGCCGTAATCTTCTTGCCATGCCTGATAAATTAGCAATAGCACGAAGATCAAAGCCATGATCAGAATCAGTCTGACATTGTCCATGTTGGTTTGGTTTCCTTCGCTTGGTCAAGCGCCGAAAGCGGGTAGGTCAAGGCGTGGTTAAGGATAAGAAGTGTCTTGAATACTTATAAAGGATGCTTACCAGTGGCCAAAGACATCAGGTAGAATTTGCCACTCTCTGCGGTGGCGGAAAACAATTATAGCGACGGACAGTTTCAAGTGCGTGACTTACATCGACGTGCAATAAATTGCCAATGTTTGGCTAAAGAGCGTAACAGATGCTCATTAGGAGCCTCTGCTACGCCTTTTCGCGCAAGCACGATGCAATCAAAGCCGCTAATCTGTTGTTGATTTAGCCGAAAGCTTTCGCGAGCAAGCCGTTTCAGCCGATTGCGATCAACGGCTTGTCGTACTTGCTTACGCGCGATGGCCATGCCTAAGCGCCCCCATTCTAACTGATTAGTTCGTGCTAACACAGTGAAAAAACGGTCGCTGGAGCGAAAGGGCTGGTCAAAGACAAGTTTAAAGTCTGCTGGCTTGAGTAGACGCTGTGTCCGCCGAAAACGGCAGGAATCACGCATGCGTCAATATCAAGCGCTTAAACGCGCGCGACCTTTTGCACGACGTGCGCTTAATACAGCGCGACCACCACGGGTTTTCATCCGTGCGCGGAAACCGTGACGACGTTTACGAACTAAGTTACTTGGTTGGAATGTTCTTTTCATAACGACTCAACTTTTACGGGTAGCATGATAAACATGGAATTTTATTGAGAAAGCCAAGTCACTGTCAATCATTTTCAACAGAAAAAAAATTTTTTTTGTCAGGCTTGAATGTTATATGACATTGATATGACAGCTAATTATGGTTTTTAGCGGTTTTGCTGACACACTATGTTTTTGTTAAAAATCAAATACTTGTACCAGTAAACAAACAGTTAGTTAGTGGCTGGATAGTCTGATTTATCAGGTATAAACTTGTTCTCCCAATTGTCATAAAGCTGTTATTACCCCTTAACTGATCTGTCTGGAGGTCAAACTGGTGGCCACCCATCTGTGGAATCAATGTTTGAGGTCACTCGAACACGAACTTGCTGGCGCGGATTTCAATACATGGATCCGTCCGCTACAAGCCGTGGAAGAGGCGGACGCGTTGCGTCTGTTAGCACCCAATCAGTTTGTTCTCAATTGGGTACGGGATAATTACTATCAGAAAATCAGTGGCATGTTACAACATTTGCGGCCTGATCGGGTGCCTTCGTTAATTTTGCAAGTGGGCAGTCGTAGCAGTGGTATTGCAGGTACGCGCGTGGTGCGTCGTGCGGGAGAAGTGGCGAGTCGCTTAATGCAAGCGGTGAAAACACCTAATCCAGCGGCGGCAGTTGTGGAAGCACAAAAGCCAAACACACGTTTGCATACCGCAACGGGCGCGAGTAGTGCTGTTGCGCCACCGTTATCGCCGCATGTCAGTGGATTAAATCCACAATTAACCTTTGAGCATTTTATTGCAGGACATTCTAACCAATTAGCGCGCACCGCCGCGTTAGAAATCGCCGAACAAAATGATGAGTCTAATACTTACAATTTGTTGTATTTATATGGCGGCGTTGGTTTAGGTAAAACGCATTTATTGCATGCGATTGGTAATCATCTGGTAGTACGTCAGCCCCACACCCGCATTGCTTATTTACACTCAGAACGATTTGTTGGTGAGTTAGTAAAAGCATTGCGAGAAAAAACGGTTGGTGAATTTAAAAAATATTATCGCTCTTTAGATACTTTGTTGATTGATGATGTGCAGTTTTTTGCCCATAAACAACAATCGCAAGAAGAGTTATTACACACCTTTAATATTTTATTTGAAGCAGGTAAACGCATCGTATTAGTCGGCGACCGCCCACCGCAGCAATTGGAAGGCTTAGAAGAACGTTTAAAATCGCGTTTTAGTTGTGGCTTATCTATTGCGGTAACGGCACCGGATTATGCGACTCGTGTTGCTATTTTAAAAGCGAAAGCGGCAGCGCAAAGAATGCCGTTTAGCGATGAAGTGTGTGAGTTTATTGCAACCCATGTGCAAAGTAGTGTCCGCGAATTAGAAGGGGCATTACATCGCGTAATTGCAATGGCGCGTTTTACAGGGCAGGCCGTGACCTTAGCCAGTACCCAAAATGCGTTACAAGATATGTTAATGCTAGAAAAGCCGTTATTAAATATTGCGTCTATTCAGCAAAACGTTGCGGATTATTTTAAGATTTCGGTGCCTGATATGTGTTCTCGCCGCCGTCATCGTCACCTATCGCGTCCACGTCAAATGGCGATGTCATTAATCAAAGAACTGACACGTCACAGCTATCCTGAAATTGGGGAAGCATTTGGCGGACGGGATCATTCTACTGTCATTCACAGTTGCAAAACCGTTGCGAAATTAAAGCAAACGGATGCGCAAGTGCGTCAAGACTACGAGCACTTACAAAAAGTGTTCATGGCGTAATCGCCACCCATTCTTTAACGTCCTGCCTTAAGGGCGTATTTCCTAGCCTGTCAGCAATTACCCTTGCGACAACGGAATGTGTTTTAGACGTGTTCCTGCTTTTCAGGAGCACGTCATAACATCGTTTTGCCAGTCTGAATCAGGTATTTAGGTCAATGACCTAATCAGCCAGCCTGATTCAGACTCCTTTTCTTTCGCTTAAGCACCCGTCGCCACTGGACGCGCTGACGAAGTTACCCATTCACTCCAAGAACCGACGTATAAACGTGCGCCGGATAAACCTGCAATTTCTAAGGCCAGCAAGTTATGGCAAGCAGTAACACCAGAACCACACATGCACACGGTTTCTTGCACCGGACGACCGCCTAAAATGCCTTCAAAGCGTTGGCGTAATTGCTCAGCAGGCAAGAATTGTTGCTGTTCGTTTAAGTTGCCAGAAAAGGGCGCATTGTAGGCAGTAGGTACATGTCCCGCGATTGAGTCAGCCGGTTCTTGCTCACCACGAAAACGCTCAGGTGCTCGCGCATCTAACAACATGCCGCTGCCGTTGGCTTCAATGAATGATTCAACAAACGCAGTATCAACCCATAAGTTGTTATCAGGACGACCTGTAAAGCTGCGCGAAGTAATCTTCGGCAATTCCGGCGTTACGCTGTAACCCGCTTGTTGCCAGTGTTTTAAACCACCGTCTAACAGTGCAACCGCTTCATGGCCTAACCAGCGCAATAACCACCATGTACGCGCCGCAAACGCGCCACAGTCCCCATCATAAACCACCACTTGAGTGTTTTCATCAACACCTAATTCACCTAATTTATTGGCTAATTGCTGTGCATCGGGCAGCGGATGGCGACCTGTAGTTGCAGTTTTAGGTGAGGCTAAATCCTCGTTTAAATCCATAAAACGTGCGTTAGGAATATGCCCTTGATGGTATAACTGACGGCCTTCTTCAGGATTCATTAAGTTAAAACGGCAATCCATGACCACCCAGTTACGGTCGTCGATATGTGCGGCTAAGGTTTGTGGATCAACGATTGTTGTATACATGATTATCCTTTTGCGGTGGGTATATGAGAAAAGCTTAATATTTAAAGTCGCTTTGATTAATAAGGGCTAGAAGGAAGGAGTGCAAGGGGCAATTGCGTCGCGACGTAGGGCGGATAAGGCGATAGCCGTCATCCGCCACCTAGTGCTGGATAAGAAGCTTGTAATGTAAATACAGTGTAGTTTCTGCAACATTTATTCTGAAAATTCTTTAATCCTGTAAATTCTGATTCAGACAACAAGCGTCATGTCGGATGACGGGTATCGCCTTATCCAACCTACGACCCCAACGTCCAAGAATGCACCGGATCACTCGAATGCTGATGTGCTAAATAAGCGGCTGTTAAAGCCTGCATATCATTGCCATGTTGCTCAACAAAACTGCGTTGCCAATAACTGCCTGTGCGCCCAGTTCTGACCCGTGCTTCAATAATGCCTAAGTAATCTCGCCTATCCGCTTCATCAATGCCTAATGCGTTTAAGCCTCGGTTCGCAGCAGGCAAAAACTGTTCTAATATCAATCGTTTTAAGGCATGACGCTGCCCATTTATCCAAGTGACTTTGGCTTGCAAGCCATAACGTGAGGCGTGGTAAAAATTCTCGCGGGCGGTGGCAAAGGGTAATTGTAAATCTAACAAGCGTAAGTCTGGAGAATGGGCAAATTCATGCACCAAGCCCATAAAAAAAGCCACATTCGCCACTACATCGATAATGCTGGGGCCACTGGCGGCAGTGCGGTGTTCTAGGCGGATGTGTGGTTGGCCTTGGTGGAAACCGACTAGAGGACGGTTCCAGCGCCAAATGGTGCCATTGTGTAAGCGTAAATGGCTTAAGGCTTCGGGCGGATCATCGAACAGCATGGGCAATAAGGCTGGATAATGATCACGGTTTTCAATAAAGCATTCCAGCAGCGATTCCTGACAGTAACCCGTGCCAAAACTCACGCGCCGCAAAGGGCCATGCGCCACCCCATCATAACCGCCCACCTCTACTGAGCGTTCAAACAAGGGAATGCGGGTTTCTTCCCATAAATCATGACCGAATAAATACGGCGAATTAGCCGCGACAGCGACTACGGGCGCGGAGGCAACAATACTGGCATTGTATAAACGCCGTCCCTGTTCAGGGCTTACTTGCAAATGGATTTGTAGCGAAGTGGTGGCAGATTCCAACATCACATTGTGATGCTCCAAATACAAATGCGAGCGTCCGGTGATGTCGACTTGTAGCGGGCGTGCTTGCCGTTGCGCTAGTACTTGTTCATTCAGCGCGTTATAACGCTGCATGGGCGTGATATTGTTTAGATTTAAATCGGTTAATTGCAGTGTAGGCAAGATGCCAATGAGTAATGGCGATAGGGATAACGGCGTGGCGGCTTGCATGCAGCGAAACCAACGCCCCGCCAATTCGGCATGAATACGACGCAGACTGTCGCCTTGTAAGCGCAACGGTGTGCTATTCAGTTCAAAATTAAACTGTGCTAACTCTGGTACGATGTCGGGATCAGCAAGAGCCTGTAAAAATGCGCCGTTTGCAGGAGCGGCTTGCAATTGGCTATCAATCAACCACGCTTCTAGCTCTAACCCTGCATAACCGCTGTCATGACTGATGCAATCTTGAGCAAACCAGTCGCTTAACAACTGTGTTTCGGCGCGTAAGCGTTCGGTAAATTGCTGAAAGTCGGCTGGGTTAAACTGGCTGTGGCTAATTTCTTGCCCCATCGCTCCCCCTTTGGTGTTCAGTTATCTGGCAGTTGTAGGGTGGAATAGGCGCAAGCCGTATTCCACCATGCGGCTGATAAGCTGTTTTTGCTAAGCTTTTTACAGGGTTTTATGGTGGAATACGCTGCGCTATTCCACCCTACATGGCTTCGGTATCATCCACGTCATTGGTACGTGTTTGGAAGAAACTAACGTGTTTTTCCAAAGTGACTACTTGATCATATAACGAGTTGCTGGCAAAACTGGCGTGCTCGACCATGCTTAAATTTTGTTGCGTCATTTCATCCATGCGAATAATCGCTTTATTCACCTGATGAATACCCGTAATTTGTTCCTGCCCTGCATGCGCAATTTCTGACGTAATGTCGCTGGTGCGCTTCACCGCCACCACAATTTCTTCTAAAGTTTTCCCTGACTGATTCACTAAGGCACTGCCATTTTCCACTTGTTGCACACTGCCTTGGATTAAGGCTTTAATCTCTCGCGCTGCGGTGGCACTGCGCTGGGCTAAGTTGCGTACTTCTGTTGCGACTACGGCAAAGCCGCGTCCTTGCTCACCTGCACGAGCGGCTTCTACTGCTGCATTTAAAGCTAATAAATTGGTTTGAAACGCGATTTCATCAATGACAGAGGTAATATCCGAAATTTGTTTGCTGGTGTGCTGAATTTGTTCCATAGCAGAAATTGCATTGCTGACCACAGAACCGCCTTGCATGGCTTTTTCGCTGGCTTGTTGCGCTAACTGATTAGCGATCCGCGCATTCTCCGTATTTTGCTGCACCGTGCGTGTCATTTGTTCCATACTTGCAGCGGTTTCTTGCAAAGCTTCACTTTGTTGGAAAGTACGTTCGCTTAAACTGTTATTGTGTTGTGCAATGTCATTAGAGGCCATGCTCACTGCTTCCGCCGCTTGCTTAATATCTAACATCGCTGTCGTGAGCTTATCTACTGTAACATTCATATCCGTTTTTAACTGATTTAATGCGCCAGTATATTCACGGTCAATTGAATTGGTTAAATCGCCTTTTGCTAAGGATGCAAATACGGTATTTAAATCATTAATAATTGATTGGTTATACTCTAAGGTTTGATTAACCCCAGTACTAATAGTATGGAAAAAGTGTGAGTTATTGCTTAATCTCACCCGCTGGCTGAAATCACCTTGTGCGGCTGCTTGCACTACTGCATTAATTTCACGTTCAATTGCCAATTCATCAGTGCGATCTTTAAACTCTGTTACCCAACCTAAACGCACACCTTGCTCGTTAATAACAGGGGTAATAAACGATTCCAAATTATAATCCGCGCTGTCCATTGGCACACGCTGACTTTTAGTTACTTTTAACAAGCGTTGGTAAATTTTTTGCGGGTGATGGTGGAACATATCTAAGCCCGCATTTAGTAAATTTTTAGCACTAAATTGTGGGAAATCATGTTGAATTAACGCTTCTTTTTCCGTAAACAAGTTGACGGCGGCTTCATTCACATAAATTACATGACCTTCTAAATTAGTAATCATCACCCCTGTGGTGACTTTCTTTAACGCCTCGTTAATTCTCAAGGCTTCATCAGCAACCTGTCGTTCATACGCTAAGCGCTCGCGTAATTGCGTTTGCATTTGCTGAAAGGCGTTCATTAACTGCCCAATTTCATTGTTTGTGTTCGCTTGGCACTGAATTTCAGTATCTAAATTACCTTCTGCAATCGCGTTAGAAGCTTGCACTGCCTCTTTAAGTGGTGAGGCAATACTGCGTGCTAAACCATAAATCAATGTGATGGCTATCAAAATAGTAATAATACCAATCACCTTAATGCTGTTTAATAATTGATGAACGTCGGCAAATAAGGTTTCATAAGGTAAATTAACCATAACAGTCCAGTATTGATTAGAATGATCAACCTCTATTCTGACACCATAGGTAAATACAGTGTCATGCAGTAGATTGGACTGACGTTTGATAAAAAAGTCAGGTTCATGTAAAAGGCTATTAATTAACTTAGGATTACTATAAGCCTCTTCAATTTTTAAACCGTTGCGTGTTAAATTTTTGCCTGCAATAATTTTATATTGATCATCAATTAAGGTTGCATAAGCATTTTCAAAATCTTTGATTTCTAAGTTTTGTACTAAGTCATGCAAATAAGTAAAAGGCATTTCTAAGCCAACAGCCCCTTCAAACTGACCTTGCAAATTTAAAATAGGTACAAAGACAACTGTGATGGCAATGCTTTTATCACTGTTAGGCAATATTTTTTCAAAATTCAGTAATGTGGGATGCTTTTGTTCTTTAACGGCTTGATAAATTTCTGCATTGAGGTAAGTGTTTTGTTCAGACAAATTGACTTGTTTTTCTGCATCGCGTTGCCAATAAGGCGCAAAACGTCCACTCGCATCATGCCCCCATTCATTAATAAAATTCACGTCATAACCGTCAAAAGCATTCGGCTCAAAAACGACACTTACGCCTAAATACTCCGTTCTATTTTTTAAAAAATTACCTAAAACCTCATTGGTTTTTCGCCGCGTTAAACCTGTATCCTCGATGTTGCTTGCTGCTTTTAACAACGTTGCTAAAGCATATGCTTCGTTCAAAGTCCCTTCTAATTCACCTTGAATAATATAAGCGTAATGATAAGCCGTTTCTCGTGCGATGACTTCTGCATTGCGCAACATATTATGGTGCAACTGGTAACTAATAAGCAGTGAAATCAATGTGATTGCAGAAACGACCAATAGGCTAATTGACCAAGTTAACCGCATTCCGATCTTCATATTTGAAAAAAACGTCAGCATGTCTATTTCCTCTGCTTATCGGCGTTCCCAGCGGTCTAAACTGATTGAAAAAGTTGCAACGCCTACGACCTGCTGCTGCAAACGGATGGGGATCGAAACCTGTACCACCGTTTCTCCAACACTGAGATCGTAATGTGCATCCTCATAATAAATCTGTCCTTTCCCTTGCGCAAAAGCCTTAATAAAAATGTTTTCGTCTCCTTGCCAATAATCTGAGGTCTTTTCTGTCATGCAGACTAATGCCCCTTGCTGATCAGCAATAAACGATTCCATAACGAAGGGATAGTTTAATTCTAAATCTAATAATCTGAGCGCACATTGATTACGCAATAATTCTGCCATTAAGTAATTAAGGCCACGTGTTTGTCGCCATTCTTTATCCAAAGTTTTAATGACTGATAGCGGTATATTCTCTTGATTTTGCTGCTGAATAAATTTTGCAAGTGCAGGCTGTTGTATTAAAAGTGCCAGTTCCAGTTCAGTAAATTGCGTTAAATGTTTAGGAATTTTTTCAACAGCAAAGAGGGAGGGTGAAACGAGGCATACTATAATGCCAATTATCCTTAACCAAGTATCCATATCACAACTCCTCTATGCTTGAGGGTTTTATTAATGTAGCTTAAGCGAGTTATAGCATAAAAATGCATAAACTAATATTTCTAAAGCTTTTGAACCAAAGCTTAGAAAACCGGATGTTTTGCTTGTTGATTTGTAGGGCGGATAAGGCGAAAGCCGTCATCCGCCATTGCTTTCTGCACTTTGTTAGCATCAGGGTTTTCCTGATAAAAGAACAACCTGCAAACGCTGG
>QKBZ01000370.1 GCA_003245895.1 Beggiatoa sp. | reverse complement strand
GACTGGGGACTTTATCCTATTCGGGCGTTCTCTTTTTTTTGTACTATAGCTGACTACATCAAACCTATTTTAAAGTGCGTTCGCTATATTTACAGCCGTTGTGCTAAATAGTTTGGTAAATACAACAGCTCCGGTTGCACACGATGCACAAAGCTGAGTACCGAGGCAGTGACTAAGGCTTCGACGATTAATACTGGAAGGTAGGAGGCACTGATTAGCGCGATAAGATGCAAAAACTGGGCTGGCTCTGAGGCATATAAAGCACTGCACAACAACAACACACCTAAGACAATTGCCCCCCCACCCGCTAAACAACCGCGCCAGAAAATAGCACGCCGTGAGGCTTGTACTAAATCACGGCCTAGCAAGTAGTAGCAAGCCACAGCGGGGGCAGCCATGATCACAGTATTCACCCCTAAACTGCTTAAACCACCAAAGCCAAACATCAGTAATTGCAGGCTTAAACCGACGAAAATCACTGGAAAAGCCACCCAACCGAGCAAAATGCCGCATAAACCGTTTAACACTAAATGCACACTGCTAAAGCCTGCCGGTAAATGAATTAAACCCGCGACGAAAAAGCTGGCAGTTAACATCGCTGCCATCGGCACGCGGTCGGTGGACAGTTGGCGTAATCCCAATGTTAAACCTAACACGGTGCACGCAGCACCCGCCAATAAAACAGGGGCACTTAACGCGCCTTCAGCAATGTGCATATTAATGTCCTTTCGTTGTCTGCGTGCGATGACGTTGCCAGCCTACCCAAAAACCAGCTAAACCAATGATATAACCCAGCCCGCCTAACACATCATGCCAACGAATTTTGGCCTCATAAGCAGCAATTTGTTGCTGTAAGCTGCTGATTTGTGTTTGTAAGATGTGTAAATTCTGTTCGACAGTATTGTCACAAACAGCGGGGCTAGTTGTTATCGTCGAGGGCTTAGTGGTTTCAGGTGTAGGTGTAACTGTCGCGCCGCTAAGTTCTGCCGCCTTAACCGTGTAATGTGCTAAATGTCCTTCACCTGCATTGACACTGATGAGGTGATCGGCTGTTGCTTCGGCATAGTAATGAAACTCGCCTTGCTGGTCGCTATTCAGTTCCGCCACCACTTGATCTGCCACTTGCACCGATACAGGGATATTCGGCACGCTGGTGCCATCGGTAAAATACACATAACCGGTAATATCTAAGCCAGTCGCGCTGGCAAACACTTTTAAATTATGTGCAGAACAAGGCAGGGCAATTAAGCACAAGCTGCCTGTGAGCACAAATAACCATAACTGCGTTTTCATGGCTGCATATCGCTGGTGTGAATCCACAATAATCCCCCTAATTCAACCGGCACTAACTCGCCAGCAGGATTGGCTTGTGGCGTATCGGCTTCAACCAACGCAGCAAAACCCCACCAACCCGCACGCGGGAAACTGTAACTGAATACACCTTGGCTATCAGCTTTAATCACTTGAGTGGTAAATGGCGCGGCGGGAATTTTGATGTGATCTTGGTTGAAATATTCGACTTCTACCGTAGCAAACGGTACCACTTGCCCTTGATGACGCACAATGCCGCGAAATTGGTTGCCTGTCCAAAGCCCATAAGGACGCACTAAAGGTTCAATTTCAACCGGCAAGCCCAATAAATGATCCCAACCTTGCTCAGCTTCAAAGGCATTCACCACCACTTTAGTGTAATGAATAATCAATTTGCCTTCGCTGGCTTCCCAATACGGGGCAGGTTCTAGGTAAAACAAATAATCTGCGGGTCGTGTAAAGCGGTAATCTGCTTGGTAAAACGTCGCGCCATTGTCTGCTGTTTGCGCCTTGAGTTGGGGCAATAAATCTTGTGTCTGCCCATTTGACCACACTGCAAATTGCACTGGCATTGCCATCGGCATCACAGGTGCTTGCTGCATAGGGTGCGTAAACTGTAACAGCAACTGCACCGTTTTCGGCATGTCAGCAGTGACAATATCGGTTGTCGGTAACAAGGTTTGAAAATGCGCGTAAGCGGGCGCGGTGAGCAGGCAGAATAGCAAGAGCAATAAGCGTTTCATGTGCAATCCTGTAGCATGGAGTGGGCTGTTATTACGATTATAAAAATCGTAATAATCACTATACGAAAATCACGTTGTTAAGACAAGGATTTAGGTTGAGGGCTACACGATATTTTGCGTAGGGCGGATAAGGCGGCAGCCGTCATCCGCCGCAAACGCTAGAAATCAGTTTGAAATTAGCGCATGTATCCTGCTTTCCAGACAGAAAACTGACCGATACTGCCATTAAGTTAAGCGATGCCAACGTGTAGGATGGGTAGAGCGAAGCGAAACCCATCATGTTACAAGATGGGTTTCGGCGCGAGATAATATTGTGGTTAAAACAGAATTACGGGCGCGCCTCTACCCATCCTACATCCTACACGCTGTTCAGACTTCTCCGCGTTCGCACCGCAAAAGGACACGGCGCAAACCCTACCCAAAGCGTGCTACACAACTAAGCATTCGGATCAACTAAATCCATAATTCGATCAAAGCGATAGGCGTGCATCAATTGCTGCAACTGTAAAATACTATTGCTGTGCTGTGCTTCATGTTCGTTGAACAAATCGCTTAATACTTCCGTGTCCGCTTGCATTGCCGCCTCATACACTTTTTGCAACCAGTCAGCAGGTAAGCTTTGTAATTGCTCCCGCGTTACTGTTGGCAAAGTAGGCGTTTCCGCCGAATTATGTGCATCGCTATACACATAGGCCACGCCGATATGTTGATGCATTAACTCAAAAATATCATGCTCGCGAAATGGCTTGCTTAAGAAATCATCGCAGCCTACTTGCAACACTGAGGCTTTTTCATGACTAAACACGCTGGCAGTCAGGCCAATAATCACCGTTTTCGGTGCGATGGCTTTAATCTGGCGCGTGGCCTCAAAACCATCCATCACCGGCATACGCATATCCATCCAGATCAAATGCGGCGACCATTGTTGCACCATATTCACCGCTTCTAGGCCATTCACCGCCTCACGCACGGAAAAGCCGATACTTTTTAACAAACGGGTTAATAACAAACGGCTGTCGGTGCTGTCTTCAACCACTAAAATACGCCAATCCGGTTGGTGTGCGGCAATGCCTAATACGCGGCCTTGTTGCGAAACATTGGGCAATAACATGTTGGCTAAGCGCATCGGCACAGTGAATTGAAACTGGCTACCGACATTGACTTGACTGCTAACGCTAATCTGTCCACCCATCACTTCAACAAATTGCTGACTAATGCGCAGCCCTAAACCTGTGCCCTCTTGCACCCGTTGCCCGCTGCTGGTCTGCACAAAGGCGCGGAATAAGGACTGCACCTCATGCGGTTCGATGCCATAACCGGTATCGCTAACAGTGAATTGAAAGTGTAAATACTCCGTGTCGAAGCAGGGTTCACAAGCGACGTATAAGGTGACTTCACCTTGTTCGGTAAATTTAATGCCATTACTGAGCAGGTTGATCAACACTTGGCGCAACTTGCGCTCGTCGCCGTGAATTTGATTCGGCACTGAATCATCACAATCAAAAGACAGTTGTAATTGCTTGCTTTCGGCTCGCATGCGGAACATGTCTTCTAACATGCTTAACAATTGCTGCAAGTCAAAATCATGTTCATGTAGCAACACCTGACCGGCTTCAATTTTCGACATTTCTAACACGTCATTAATCAGTGTTAACAAATGTTCACCGCTGCGATTGATGATATTTAAATAATGTCGCTGGTTGTCATCAGTGCTAGCATCGTGTTGCAACAATTGGCAAAAGCCTAAAATGGCATTCATCGGCGTGCGCAATTCGTGGCTCATATTGGCGAGGAAAGTACTCTTGGCGCGGTTTGCCGTTTCTGCTGCCTCTTTCGCCTCGCGCAAATCTTGCTCAATCTGCTTGCGACGGGTGATGTCGGTGGCAATACCCAACATGCGAATAGGCCGTTTAAAATCGTCATAGCCGACCACTTTACCGTCTAAGGAATGCCATACCCATTCGCCGTTATTCGCCCGTTGCCGGTATTCGTAATGCCACACCGCTTGCTGACCTAAAAAGTGGGCGCGTAGAGATTGGCGCATGCTGGGCAAATCGGCGAGGTGAATTAATTTCATCCAACTGCGCAAGTTATGCGGAAAGGCGGTGGCGTGATAGCCCAACTCATGAAACAAGCGTTGTGGACAGGTGATAATGCGTCCATTGCTGGTATCCGTTTCCCATAGTTCATAATTCGCCGCTTCTAAGGCCAATTGCAAACGCTGCTCGCTGCGCCGTAATGCCTCCTCCACTTCTAAACGTTGGGTAATATCACGGCTGACAGAAATTAAACCGTGTACCCGTTGTTGACCATCGACAATCGGCGTGCGCACGGTGTCTAAAAACACGCGGCGACCGTCGGGATAATTCACCCATTCCGCATGATGTGTCGGCTCATGACGCATCATTACTTGCTCATCTTGATGCACATTCAAGGCGGCTGACCACGGCGACAATAATTCGTGATCGGTATGCCCGATCACTTCCTCGCGCTGACACCCTAAAAAGGCACCAAATGCCGGATTGCACTCCATGTACACGCCTTGCCGATCCTTGCAGAAAATCAAATCGGGCACGGAGTCGATCAAAGTGCGTAATAACACTTGCGTTTGCAAACGGCGCTGCTCGTTGCGGCAAGCTTCACTAATTTGGCTAATGGTGGTTAAAATCGGTTCTAAAGACTCGGCAAACTCGGTGCTATAACCATGATTGCGGTTGACTAACAACACGACACCTAATACCTGTTCACCTAAATACAGCGGCAGCCCCAATACATTATCTAAACGCAAAGTCGGCATTGGTAAGCCGTAATAATGCGGCGGATGTCGCGGCGAATTATCCAGCAACACAGCACCGGTATTAATCAAAGCTTGCAATGAAGGCGGCGGTTTTAACAATAACTGCTGCAATTTATGCGCATGGCGATGGGTTTGCCCAAAAGCGCGATAAAACAACGTGGGCTGGTTTTGAGTTTGATACTGCACATCGATCAAGCAACCGTCTCGACTTTCTGTCAGGCGCAACAAACGGTCTAACATATCTTGGAATACGGTTTGGCTGTCGCGGTTGCGAATAAAGCTCGACTGCATAGAGCTAATCGCCGACAGTTCCGCCGTGCGCTGGCTAACACGCTGTTCTAACTGAGAATTTAAAAACTGTAATTCGCGCTCGACTTGTTTGCGCTTAGAAATGTCTAATAACTGGTTAATGCGATAAAGCGGCACACCAGCAGTGTTATATTGCACTGAAGTACTGACCACCACCCAAACCGGATGCCCACTGCGATGGCGATAACAGCGCTCTAATTGGTATAAATGGCGGCGTTCTTCTTGCTGTGTCGATAACACTTGCCCAGAATTGCTGCCTTGCCATTCCAAACTGCTTAAAGTGCGCCCACTTAATTCCTCATGTGAATAGCCTAACATTTGGCAAAAACGGGTATTCACTACTTGGATGTGATCGTTAAAATCGGTTAAAGACATGCCAATTGGCGCGTTTTCAAAAATATTACGGAAGCGCATTTCACTGTTGCGTAACGCGGTTTCCGCTTGTTTGCGGGCGGTAATGTCTAAAATATGGCTGATGCGGTAAGCACTGCCCGCAGGTGTAGCGGAGCTAACAGACAGCCAAATGGTGGAGCCGTCGCGGTGTTGATATTTTTGCTCTTGGTTGTTTTTCGGCTCTTGATTGCTCAAGGCTTCAGGGTGATAAAAATCCTGTAAATTTTTGCCAATAAAACTTTCTGGCGCGTATCCAAGGCTTTTGCTAAATGCCTTATTCACTTGCAACAACTGATTTGACGTGTTGTTGATTAAGGCCATACCGACCGGCGCGTGTTCAAACGCACTGCGAAAACGGTTTTCACTTTCACGTAAGGCTTCTACCGCTTGTTTACGGATAATCGCCCCGCCTAAGCTGCCCGCCATGGTTTGCAAGGTCGCTACTTCGCTTTCACTCCATTGCCGCTGGATGTGGTAGTCATCAAAGCCGATAAAGCCCCAAAAGCGATCTTGAATAATCATCGGCACTAACAAAATGGCCTCGATGCCTTGCGCTTCTAAAAATTTACGCTCTGGCTGACCGAAATCGACGGTTAAACCTTTAATGGCATAACCGGCTTGCAATGCCTTTTTCCAATTCGGCATATATTGCGCATAAGGCAAATTGCTCAAGTCACGGGGGCTGGGAATCGGATTGGTTAACAGCGGGCTGATCCACGCAAAGCGCTGCGTCATCACCCATTCGCCTTGCGCATCTTGAGAATTTTCGTAGAAATACACCCGCCCCACTTGCGCCGCCTCGCCCAAAGTGCGCAAGGCTTCCATAATCGCATCGGTGTAACTGTCGGTGACAAATAAGGCGCTCACTGCTCGCGCTGTGGCTGCCATTAACTGGTCACGACGCTGCAAGTTATGATTGGCCAGCACTAAGTCCGCAGTACGATCTTGCACCCGTTGTTCTAAGTCGTCGCTGGCTTTGCGTAGTTCTGATTGCGCGCGCTGCAAAGAGGCATTTTGCCGTTCTAGGCGTTGCTGCATTTGGCGCAGACTGACATGGGTGTGAATACGTGCCAACACTTCGGCACGTTGAAACGGTTTGGTGATGTAATCGACCCCGCCCAGCGAAAAGGCTTTTACCTTATCAATGGTTTCGCCCAAGGCACTGATGAAAATCACCGGAATATCGCGGTATAAAGGATGCTCTTTTAACTGCTCACAGACTTCAAAGCCATTCATTTCCGGCATACTGATGTCGAGCAAAATCAAGTCAATATCATGATCGGCAACGGCTTTTAATGCCTCGTAACCACTGAGTACAGCCGTCACGCGATAACGCTGCCGTTTCAGCATGCGCTCTAATAAATTAAGATTCGCGTCATTATCATCAACCGCCAAAATGTGCGCGGGAGAAGCAGCAGGCGTTATATTGTCTGGTTCAGGAGAGGACATAATGTGCAGGTCGTAGTCTCTGGTGGCACGTTACGAAAGGCGGCTTATTGTTGTTTTCTAGGTGGTTTCCGTCAAGTGTTTGGTGTTTCTGGCGCTCACGCGCTTTGCGTGGGAGCAAGTCTTGACGCGCCTGCGTCACTGCCATTAAGTTAAAGGCATGCACAGTCTTGTAGGGCGGATAAGGCGTTAGCCGTCATCCGCCGCAAGAGGCTTGGTTCAAGCTTCAAGCGCGTGATGTCGGATGACGGCTAAAGCCTTATCCGACCTACAAACACGCTTAACTTAATGGCAATGGCAAGGCGTGTGGGAACGAGAACTAAATCTCAACCGTCCCCTCAAACACCGTCACCGCAGGCCCTGTCATCAACACTGAATGTTCAGGATTGCCATCCCATTGAATGCGCAAATCACCGCCGCGTAAATTGACTTGCACGCTTTCACCTAACAAGCCCCACAACTGACCAACGATCACCGCCGCGCACGCACCGCTACCACAAGCCAGTGTTTCACCACTGCCGCGCTCATACACGCGCAGGCGAATTTGGTTTGGCGATAACACTTGCATAAAGCCTGCGTTGACACGTTCTGGGAAACGGCGATGGCTTTCCAGCAAAGGGCCTTGCTGCTCTACGGGAGCTGTATCCACATCAGTTACATGTACCACTGCATGCGGATTGCCTAGCGATACCGCGCCAATTTCTAGCGTGTCATTGCCCACGACAATAGGATAGCGCACCGCTTGGGCTTCTGCCTGAAACGGAATATCTGCCGGTGCAAAATGCGGTTTGCCCATATCCACCGTTACTTGTCCATCATCTTCTAAAGTCGGGCGCAAAATGCCCTTGTGGGTTTCTACGGTTAAGGTCTTTTTACGGGTAAAACCTTGATCGTAAACATAACGGGCAAAACAGCGCGCGCCATTGCCGCATTGACTGACTTCGCTGCCGTCGGCATTAAAAATGCGATATTTAAAATCCACATCCGGCGTTTTGCTTAACCCCACCCATAACAGTTGATCACAGCCTATGCCGAATTGACGGTCAGCCAATTTGCGCACTTGTTCCGCGCTTAATTCTCTAGGTTGGGTAATGGATTCAATGACCACAAAATCATTGCCCAGTCCGTGCATTTTAGTAAACGGCAATTTCATCGATAATTCCTGAGACGGGTGGGGGAAAGGGAGGGAATATGGGTTTTAGGAGTTGCCTTGTAGGATTTGCGCCGAGTGTGTTTTCGGTGCGAACGCGCAGGGCTAGGGTACAAAGCGTATCATTTCCTGCAATTTTTTTCCGCGTTCGCACCGCAAAAAGACGCGGTGCAAACCCTACAACGACATCAACCTTTAAACATATCACGCACGCGACAATCTTCGCATAATGCTAAACGCTTCGCTGCATCGCCTTGGAACATCCAATGGTCTTTTAATTTAGACTGCATGCGTTTAATCATCATCTGCGTGGCAAACGCTTTACCACATTCAACACAGTGGAAAGGCTGATCTTCATTTAACAGGCGCACGCTTTGGCGTTGATCTGAATCAAAGATATAACGCGCTGTCAGTTGAATAGAATGCTCAGGACAACTGACTTTACATAAGCTGCATTGCACACAACGCGATTCATTAAATTTTAATTTCGGTTCGTCACCACCATCCATCAGTGCCGAAGTCGGGCATACTGAGACGCATGCCATGCACAAGGTACAGGTTTCGGTATCGACTAATACTTCACCAAAAGGCGCACCCTCTGGTAAAGCGATAAATTCAGGCCGTTGTGGGGCTTGCGCATATAAATGTTCTAAGGCTAAACGCAAAATAGTACGTTTTTCTGTTAAGCCCGCATAACCTGCACGCGCAATCACGGGCAATTCATGTTGCTGCTGCAATACAGGTGCAATATCACTTAAGTTATTTTGCCATGGCACTTGCGTCACCATTGCCGCCGGATAACCTAATGCCGTTAACATCGGCTGCACATAACTTAACTGTGCTTCAAACTCTGCAAGGGTGGCAGGCGGAGTATTAGCAGCAGTGACTAAAAAGACTTGTTCTGCGCCGTAAGCCAAAGCAGATAGCCAGACATCCATGCCCAACGCCCCTAACTCTGCCACTTGAAACGGCAGCAAATTTGCGGGCAATTGCGCAGTCAGCCCTTGCATCATGTCCGCTAATTCATTGTCAAAAAACACTAAGCGCGGTGCTTGTCCACCGGCATCAAAAAAGGTGTTTAACATGCGGCGAATTTGCGTCAAGGTATCGGCAGGCGGCGGGTAAGCATAACTTAGTGCACCAGTTGGACAAGTCATGGTGCAAGTGCCTTCGCCTTGGCATAAATAGGGATTCACTTCGATTTTCTCGCCAATCGAGCGAATCGCCAAAGTCGGGCAAGCCGTTAAACAGCGTGTGCAACCGGTTTGCCCGCTGCTGCCGTGGGCGCAAATCTCAGGGTTATAATTGAAATAACGCGGCTTATCAAAGCTGCCGGTCATTTCTGGCAGTTCGCTTAAAATACGGTCTAATTGCACATCATCGCCATTGGGCGCGTAATAACCAAACGGCAAGACTTCATGCGATAACAAAGGCGGTTGGTTTAAATCTAAAATTAAATCAACGGTTTCATGATGCCCATCAAATAAAATTGCGGGATTCCACGCCCCATCAGCCCGCTGCAAGGTCACTTGATATTGACCTAAATGTCCTTCAATTGCCGTCACCTCACCTTGGCACAAAGGAATACTGCTGTTTTGCACATGCCCTGTATCGTTAGGCGGTAACACTACCGCACATTGCAAATGTACACTTAATTGTTTTGCTAAAGGGAGGGCGGTTTGCGCGGTGCCGATAATCAATAATTTGCCAGTAGATTGATACGACACTAAGGAGGTGGACGCTGATTCAAGTGTATTTAAAACTTGTAACGCCGCTTGTTGCGCGTATTGTAAGGACTCAGTGTGATTCATTGTTATTTAGGTCTCTTCGCCGCTGCACCAGTTAAGTTAAAATTAAATGGTCTAGCAACGCTGGCTGGTCAGGGGTGCAGCATTTGTCAGGGCGTAGTGTATGTGACCAAAGCAAGCGTATTTGATTTTATGGTAAGTGTTCACACTTAAAAAACCAATATGACAGCTTGATACAGTTTATGGACAAAATGTTACAAGTACGCTAAATCGGGCTTAAGTGACTTTGTGGAATCCAGATT
>QKBZ01000250.1:878-11093 GCA_003245895.1 Beggiatoa sp. | reverse complement strand
TTGTTGTAGGGTTTGCGCCGCGTCCTTTTGCGGTGCGAACGCGGAGAAGTCTGCATGATGTTAGAACTTCTCCGCGTGCGCAAAATGCCGAGAAAGTGCATTGCGACACGCAAACTCAGTGGCGGCATTTCGCACACCCTACAACCGTGCATGCCTTAACTTAATGGCAGTGACACGCCGTGTGGGAACGAGAAACATAACTTTGTTTTCAATGATAATTTTCGTCGAACTCAGATCACTTGCGGCGGATGACGGCTTACGCCTTATCCGCCCTACAAACATCAATCAATTGGCTAATTGCTAAGTTTCTCTGTTTTAAATCTAGCATTTTGCTCAATAAGTCCTTTATTGTGCGTTTTATTACTTTTTCAAAAAGAGATAACTAAAAAATGTATTATTGCAATCATTAAAACAGTGCTCATTTTTTTGCGAAAACATCGCTATTGCTTAGCCTTTCACTTTCCCCCATAATGAAACCAACATTAGCACTAGCGTCCCTGCAAATCATTCTCTCGCATAATAATCCCACATGGTAGGAAAACGCACTTAAGCACCAGCTTTCATTGGCAGGATGCAAACCTTGCACCTCGGTTTTTCAGCTTGCCAATATTTCAACCAACCAAAAGGAGTGCACCTCATGGGCAAATTCAATACTTATCTTGCAGCATTAAGTTTAGCCTTACCGTGCTTAGGCAGCGCATCAGCGTTTGCCGCAGAAGATAAAGATACCATCACGCAGTTTTATGTGCATGTGGGCTTAATTGCGGGTGTTTACGATGGCGAAGCCACTGTGGCGGACTTAAAAAAAGCGGGGGATACCGGCTTAGGAACCTTCAATGGTTTTGATGGTGAAATGACGGTATTAGACGGCAAAGTCTACCAAGCGAAAGGCGATGGCACAGTACAAGAAGCCGCTGACGACGTGAAAATCCCTTATGCGGTGGTGACACCTTTTGAAGTGGATCAAGAAGTGACTTTAAAAGCGGGGGTTGATTACCCGCAATTAAAAGAACTGTTAGATGCAGAAATTCCTACACCTAATATTTTCTACACCTTACGCATTGATAGCACCTTTGCAAACTTAAAAGTGCGTACTGTCACAGGGCAAAGCAAACCTTACCCTAATTTTAAAGAACTGAAGACAGAACACATGCCTGCTTTTGAACTGTCTGATATTGAAGGTACTTTAGTCGGCTTCCGTTGTCCATCTTATGTCGATGGTTTAAACCGCCCTGGTTATCATTTGCACTTTTTAAGCAAAGATGGCAAACATGCGGGTCATGTTTTAAGCTTTAGCTTTAAAGAAGATACTGTAGTGAAATTAGACCACAGTGAAAGTTTTGCTTTAAAACTGCCAACTGCTGCCGATTTTAATGCAGTGGATATTAGCGATGTGCAAGGCGTTTATAAAGCACAGTATTAATTCTTTTTAAAGCCAAAACACCTGACATTGCAACGTGTGATGTCGGGTGTTTTTAACTGGAATATGATGTGATGTTAGACAGAACTAAGCCAGCTTATGAATTTGATGTCATCACCCAATTTTATACCCACATTGGTTTAATCGCGGGCGCATTTGATGGCGAAGTAACCGTTGGCGAGTTAAAGCAATACGGTGATTTTGGCGTAGGTACGTTTAACGGCTTTGATGGCGAGATGACGGTGTTAGACAACAAAGTCTATCAAGCCAAAGCGGATGGCAGTGTGATTGAAGCCAGCGACGAAGTTAAAACACCTTATGCCTTAGTGAAAAACTTTAGCATTGATCAGCAAGTGCGTTTACCCGCCGGTTTAAACTATAGCGCGTTAAAAAACTGCATCGACCACGCTTTACCTAGCTTAAATATTTTCTATGCCGTGCGTATTGATGCGGTGTTTGATTATCTAAAACTGCGCACTATTCCGGCACAACAACGCCCTTTCCCCAGTTTCAAAGCACTGCGGCAACAAATGCCGATGTTTGAACATCAACAATTAGCAGGCACAGTATTAGGCTTTCGCTGCCCATCTTATATTCACGGCATTAACCGTGCGGGCTATCACTTGCATTTCATCAGCGCAGATCGCCAATACAGCGGGCATTTAGTCGAATTAAGCTTACAGAGTGAAACGACTGCTTTGTTAGACCACAGCGAACATTTTTCCCTGAAACTGCCCACTGCTGCCGACGCTTACGGCGTGAATACTGAGGATGTTGATGGTATTTATGCGGCTGAATATTATTAAAATGGCAATGACCTCACCCCGCCATCGCCTGCTGCACTTCTAATTCCACTAAGGCTTCCTCGTGCAACTCCGGCACAAGCAGTTTCAATAATTGCTCAATGGCCACTTCATCATAATGATCACAAGCGCATTGCAATTGGTTTAAATGTTCGATCAAGCCTTCCCAATCTTCCGCGCTGCGTTGTGAGGCGAGCAAGATTTTACGGTGTGCGGTGCGATTTAAAGCTTCTTCAACGTGAAATAATTCCTCGTGCAATTTCTCACCAGGGCGCAACCCCGTGTACACAATTGGAATATCTTCGTTAGGGCGTTTGCCAGCGAGTCGAATCATTTGCTCGGCTAAATAGCGAATTTGTACTGGCGTACCCATGTCTAACACGAAAATCTCGCCGCCGCGCCCCATTGCACCTGCTTGCAAAATTAACTGACAGGCTTCTGGGATAGTCATGAAATAACGGCTGATTTCAGGATGTGTGACGGTGACAGGGCCACCGCGTGCAATTTGTTTCTTAAACAAAGGCACCACGCTGCCCGCAGAACCTAACACATTGCCAAAACGCACAGTGAGAAAATGGGTGTTGCTATGCGCGTTAATGGCTTGGCAGAAAATCTCGGCGGCGCGTTTGGTCGCGCCCATAATATTGGTTGGATTAACTGCTTTATCAGTCGAAATCAGCACGAAGCTTTCGCAATTCTGCGCTACAGCGGCTTCTGCTAGTGTGCGCGTGCCGATGATATTATTGCGCACGGCCTCTCGAATTTGGCCTTGTAACATCGGCACATGCTTATAAGCAGCGGCGTGAAAAATCACTTGTGGTTTATAGCGACTTAACACCTGTTGCACAGCGACTTTATCAACAATATCGCCTAAGTGTGCTTGCAAGGTTAATTGTGGAAACTCTTGCCGTAACAGCAATTCAGCTTGATATAAATTGTATTCACAACGCTCAAAAATGACTAAGGATTCAGGCTGCAAACGGGCAATTTGTCGGCATAACTCGGTGCCGATAGAACCACCGCCACCACTGACCATCACCGTTTTACCTTGCAAACCTTTATGAATGATCTCCCAATCCAGTTCAACCCGCGCCCGACCTAATAAGTCATCAATTGACACATCGCGCAAATCACTTAAATTCACTTGTTGACTGACCAAGTTGTCAAATTTGGGCAAGGTGCGAAATGGAATGCCGCTGCGTTCGCAAATTTCGACGATACGCTGCATTTGCTGATCTGACGCAGAAGGCATGGCAATTACGATCACATCAATTGGCACTGAGTCCATAAAGTTTGGTAATTCATCAATACTACCCATCACAGGCACCCCTTGCACATTGCCGCCGTGTAAGCGGCTTTCGTCATCCAAAAAACCGACGGGAATATAACCGCATGACGGATTGCGTAGCATATCGCGCACCAGCATGTCGCCTGAGGTGCCCGCGCCAAACACTAATACATGCTGATTGCGTGGCGTGGAGATTAACCACGAATGTTCATGATAAAGCCGATACAGCAAACGCGGCATGCCAAGCATGAAAATTAACAAGCACGGGTAAAAGATTAAAGACGAGCGTGGAATGCCCGCTAGCCGGTTAAACAACATTAATGTCAGTACGATCATTAATGTGCCCAAGGCCGCCGCACGTAAGATGCGGGCAAAATCCGGCATGCTACAAAAACGCCAAATGCCTTTGTATAAACCGCTATACCACAGCACTAAGCCTTGTACCACGATGACGAGCAGCAATACCGGCCAGAAGATGTCTTGCACTTCAGGCGGTAGTGGCCAGTCATAGCGGATCACCATTGCCAGCGCCCATGCCAGAAAGACCATGCCTAAGTCATGCAAGATCACCGGCAGACGCTTAAAATTTAACTTCATGGATTTGGGAGCAAGATGCGTTTAAAAGTCAGTAAAATCAGGTGTAAATCTAACAGCAGTGAACGCTCATTGACATATTGTTGATGATACGCCAGTTTTAACGGCAGAATTTTTTCTACATAGTCCACTTCAGGCTGTTGAGATGAGGCAAGGATTTCGCTTTCGTTGCGAAATTCTATCGATGCAAAATCAGTAATGCCAACTGGCACAGATAACACCCGCTCTCGGATACCGTCAGGATATAACGCCACATATTCAGGCACTTCAGGACGTGGCCCGACTAAACTCATTTCACCGCGCAAAACATTAAAAAGCTGCGGCAGTTCATCGAGCTTATATTGACGCAAAAAGTGACCGACACGAGTGATACGCGCATCACGTCCTACAGTTAATTTTAAGCCGCCACTGTCAGGGCGCATAGTGCGAAACTTTAGAATCTGAAACGCTTTACCATGTTGACCGATACGAGTTTGGCGAAAAAACACCGTGCCGCGACTGTCCAGTTTAATCAAAATAGCGATCAATAAAAACACTGGACTTAATAACACTATGCCTATTAAAACAAATACTAAGTCAAAAATACGTTTGCCGATCATTGACCAGCCGCCTCCTGCAAAATCTGACGGGTAGCGGCGATCACTCGTGCCACATCGTCATCTGTCATACTGGGGTAAATAGGTAGACTGACTACCCGCTCAAAGGTGTGCAAGGCGACCGGAAAATCGGTCGGTTGGAAACCATAGCGATCTCGCCAATAAGGCTGAATATGTAGCGGAATAAAATGTACGCTAGTGCCAATCCCTGCCGCTTTCATGCGTTCAATAAACTCATCACGCGTAATGTTTAACTCGTCTAAGTTTAATTGAATCATGTATAAATGCCATGCATGGCTGCTATTTGAATCGCGGAAAGGTCGTTGTAATGGTAAGTCGGTAAACGCGGCATCATATTGCAGCGCGATGGCTTCACGTCGTGCTTGCAAACTATGCGCTTTGCGTAATTGGTGTATACCCAATGCCGCCGCGATGTCGTTCATGTTGTACTTATAACCCGGTGCGACCACTTCATAATACCAACTGGGCAGGGTAGAGCCTTCACGTTTGAAAATATCGCGGTTAATACCGTGTAGCCGCATGGTGCGCATGTGTTCGGCGTATTCTTCATTTGCTGTGACCACCATGCCGCCTTCACCGGTCGCAACTGGTTTGGTGACGTAAAAACTATAGGCGGTGACATCACCAAAAGTACCAATATTTTTACCTTTGTAAGCAGTGGGCAAAGCGTGCGCCGCATCTTCTACCACTTTCACCCCATATTGCCGCGCCAAGGCCATAATGGCATCCATGTCACAGCTTTGACCGGCAATATGTACCGGAATGATGGCGGAGACATTAGGTGTATTTTCTAAGGCGTGTGCTAATTGCTTAGGGTCTAAATTAAAGGTATCAGGGCAAATATCGACAAAAACCGGATCAGCACCTAAATAGCGCACCACCTCGGCGGAGGCGGTAAAGGTGTAAGGCGAAGTAATGACTTTATCACCGGCTTTCACGCCTACTGCTTCTAAACCTAGGTGTAAACCGGCAGTGCAAGAACTGAGTGCTAGGGCATGCGATGTGCCGATAAACTCGGCAAATTCTAATTCAAACTGGCGCGTTTTAGGGCCGCTGGTCAGCCAGCCTGAACGCAGCGTGTCTACAACTTCATTAATTTCCTCATCCCCAATACAGGGTAAAGCAAAGGGGAGAAAATCGGTGCTCACAAAAGTTTACTCCAACCTGTTCACAGGTAACTGATTAAAATAATAAATTTTTTACATGCTGCGCGCGTGGTTTTCGTAGGGCGGATAAGGCGTTAGCCGTCATCCGCCGATATGTCGTATGACGCTGCGCTTATACGACCTACAAGCATTCTGATTATCACTCGTGGTGTGTTGTCGCAGCCTGCAATTGCTGTAACCAACGACTGACCACGGCTGACCATTGTAAATGGCTTAACACATAACGCCGTCCATTGTCGCCATATTCCGCTTGTTGGGCAGGGTTCGCTAATAAATCTCGGATGGCCTGCGCCAATGCTTGCGCATCATTTGGAGGGACGATAGGGCCAGCATTGGCTTGTCGTACCAAGGCCGCACCTTCACCGCGTCCGCTGTAAATGACTGGGCGACCACACGCCATATTGGCCAGAATTTTCACCGGACGCACACTGTCAAACAAAGGTTCACCACGCAAGGTTGAAACGCCTGCTGTTGCGATGCTGTATAACGGGGCAATTTCTGCCGGTGGGCGTGGCGCTAAAAAAATCACATTGTCTAATTGTAAAGCTTGCGCCTGTTGTTGTAACGCAGCTTTTTCAGAACCACCACCGACCAATAAAAACACGATTGGCAACTCGCGCACTAATTGCGCCGCTGCCAGCAATGTTTCCATGCCATGCGCATAACCATGCGTGCCTGCATAGAGCAGGAGGTGTTGATGCGTTGGTAAATTTAAACGCTGGCGCAAGGCTTCATCTGGTGGTCGCGGGTAAAAAATATCGGTGTCTACCCCGTTGGGCAAAAACAAAACTTTGTCTGGCGGCAGTTGTTTTTCTTGTTGCAATAATTCATACACACCTTCTGTCACCGCATTAACAAAGGCTGCTTTGCGATAAATCCATGCTTCTAAGGCTTCTAAACTGCGTAATAGCCAACCATCACGCATAAAACCAAGTGCTTTCACTGAATCAGGCCATAAGTCAGCGACGTTAAAAATAAACGGCACACCCCAGCGACGGGCGTACAAATACCCCGTAATGCCTAGGAATAGCGGCGGCGACTCGACAAACACATAATCCGGCTTTTGTGCATGACGCATGCCTAGCAAAGCGATAAACATAAACGAGAGATAGTTCAGCATACGCTTAGCCCCTGCGCCGGTCGCCGCGTAAGACCAATAACGATGCACAGTCATGCCTTCCCATTGCTCGCGCTGATACCAACGACCACGATATTCTGGAAAAATACGGCCTGTTGGGTAATTCGGCATTGCAGTCACGACTTCGACCTCATGACCTTGTTGCTGTAAAGCATGCGCCATTGCTGCTAAGCGCACTTGCGCCGCCCCAATTTCAGGGTGGAAATACTGGGAAAGGATAAGAAAACGCATGCCAACGACCGGAAAGGATTAAGGAAAAACCTTGGTTAAATCAAGGCTAAAGCAGGATGAATTGGGGGGAATAATAACGTAAATGAGGGGGGGTGTCACTGTCATTAGGTTAAGCGCTGTCATGGTCTTGTAGGGCGGATAAGGCGTAAGCCGTCATCCGCCGCAAGTGGCTTGGTGCAAGTTTCAACTGTGTTATGTCGGATGACGGCTGTCGCCTTATCCGACCTACAACATCGCTTAACTTAATGGCTTTAACAACACGAAACAGCGATTACCCAAACTGCTGCTGTAAAAACTCTAAATCGTGTTCATCCTCAGCTTTCACCATCCGCAAATGATGGTCAATCTGTGGATGAGGCACTGCAAAATGCCGTAACACTGCCGACGATAAAGCATACCCTGATTCCTCAATATCAATCATGATATTGGCATTTACCTGCTTTAACGACTCCAAAGCAGAGGGGTCATGTGCATGAATAAATACAGGGATATGCTCATGTTTCTGCTTTAACCAGTTCATAATGGTTTTTGCACACATCACCTTATCAATGGCAATCACAATCGCCGATGCTTTTTCTGCACCTGCTAAAGCCAAAATACGCGGCTGAACAGGATCACCAAAAGCTACGTTAAAGCCTTCACTCATGCCCTTAGCAATGCGATCCCGATCTCGGTCTAAAGCGGTGTATTGAATCCCTTCTGCTTCCAACACCCGCGCCAAAGTCTGACCCACGACACCAAAACCGGCAATTAACACCCGACCTCGACACACATTTTTGGTCGTCACTTGCTCACATTCTGTTTTTGCTAAACGGCAAGCCAAGCGGTTGCTGAACTGCACTAAAAATGGTGTTAACACAAAACTAATACCAATGGTCGCCATTAATAACTGTGCGCTTAAACCATCTAACAACTTATCTTCAACAGCTACACCAAATAACACTAAGGCAAACTCGCCGCCTTGTCCCAATAACAAGGCCAGACGAATAGAGAAACTGGGCGAACCGCCGGAAAAATGCGCCACTAACCACAACGAACCCACTTTAACAGCAAATAACACAGCCACCATTGCGCTGACTAACAGCCAATATTCTGCGATAACGGTTAAATCTAACGATAAACCCACAGTAATGAAAAATAAGCCTAATAATAAATTGCGAAATGGCTGAATCTCAGCTTGTACTTGATAACGGAACTCGGTTTCAGAAATGATTAAACCGGCTAAAAAGGCACCTAAAGGCAAGGACAGACCGGCTAAGCCGGTTGCGGTTGCTGTACCCAACACGATCAACAGAATCGCGGCGGTAAATAATTCCATACTGTTGAAGTGGTTGATCCAACTTAGTGCAGGCTTTAACACAAAATGCCCTAATAAAAACACAATGGTCAACACGGCCACCGCTTTTAATAAGGCTAAACCTAAGGATTCCACTAAAGAGGCACTGTTGTCACCTAACACCGTGACTAGAATTAACAAGAACACGACGGCAATATCTTGGAAGATTAGAATTGCGGTACTGCTGCGACCGACAGGGCTGGTGGTTTCTTCTTGCTCGCTCAACAACTGCAACACAATTGCCGTAGACGATAAAGCTAAACCGCCGCCGATAATCAATGCCGCTTCAACACTTTGCCCTGCTAACAAAGCGATGCTGAAGAACAGCAGACCGGCTGAAACCATTTGCGCCAAGCCATAGCCGACGAACTGCCGCCGCCCTTCCCACAAGCGTTCTACAGACAAATGCAAGCCGATGTCGAACATCAAAAACACCACGCCGATTTCAGCTAATAAGGTTTTTAAATCCGATTCCGCGACGATGCCCAGCACATGCGGGCCAATCACTACCCCAGCGAAAAAGTAACCTAAAATAGACGTGAGTTTGAGAATTTGCATCAACAATACGCCTAGCAGACCCGCTGAGAGTAAAATAATCACCGGTGCCAGTTCATGTGCAGCATGCATTGAAAGGAACTCCTTGTATCGGTTGAGTGACAGGCAGATAGTCAAAGCCTTGTCAGGTTTTATTGATATATGTGCCAATAAAAGCAGGATACATGCCCGTCTTGCCGTAGCGCAAACCTAGAAAGCTTTGTCTTGCCTCAAAACCGTGTTGTTTAAGTGTCTTTAATCCCTTCCGCTGCCAGCAATTCCTGCTGTAAACGCTCCGCTTCTGCCGCTCTAGGTTTCGACAAACTGGCTAGTCCAAAATAAATCACTGGCGTTAAATACAAGGTAAACACTGCCGACAAGCCTAAACCGCCGAAAATCACCCAGCCGATTGCCGTGCGTGCTTCAGCCCCCGGCCCTGTGCTGAGGATCAGCGGTAAGCCACCTAACACAGTGGAAATCATGGTCATAGCGATAGGGCGTAAGCGTACTTGTGCGCCTGTCAGCACCGCATCGTAGACTTTATAACCTTGGTCGCGTAATTGGTCGGCAAATTCCACTAACAAAATACCATTTTTTGCCATTAAGCCGATCAACATCACGAGGCCAATTTGTGAATAAATATTGATAGAGGTTTGGGTTAAAAACAGCGCGTATATCGCAGCAGCGATGCCAAAAGGCACGGTTAACGTCACCACTAAGGCACTGGTGATGTTTTCAAATTGAGCTGCTAACACTAAAAACACCACTAAAAAAGCAATAGCGTAAGTAATGAACACTTCGTGTGAGGTTTCTTCTAAAGTTGCAGCGTCACCTAAAAACACTAAGGCAATGTCATCCGGCAAGCTATTCGCTGCCAGCGTTTGCAAGTCGGTCATCGCGGCTTGTAACGGATAATCGGTATCCATATCGAAATTAACGTCTATCGAACGCCGTTGTGCATAGCGATCTAACTCTGCCGCCACGCCACTTTCTACCAAGGTGACAAGGCTGGAAATGGGGATTAACTCGCCGTCGGCATTTTTCACATATAAATTAATTAAATCATTCGGATCACGAATGCTGCCCGC
>QKBZ01000250.1:0-842 GCA_003245895.1 Beggiatoa sp. | reverse complement strand
CGACTAATTCCGAGCCGTCAATCATCACCCGCAAGGTGGTGGCTAATTCGTCTAGGGAAATTTTTAAATCGGTGGCGCGGCGGCGGTCAATTTGAATGGATAACTGCGGCTGTGTCGGTTGGTAAGAAATATCCGGTTGTGTTAAGTGCGGGTAAGCTTGCTCTACGGCGCGGGCAAATTTTTTCGTTTCTTCATATAGATACGCATAGTCATTGCCCAATAACGCGATTCTAATACCGCCACCAGACGCACCACGCAAGTTTAAACTGTTAGTACCAAAAGCACTGATCCGCGCTCCGGGGATGGCAGCGAGTGGGGCGCGAATGGATTGAATCAGCTCTTGTTGGCTGCGTTGTCGCTGTTCCCACGGTGCAAGCGGGGCGATGATTTGGGCGCGGTTTAAATCGTAACGGCCTACGATGGTGAATAATGTCGTCACCTCGCCGCTATCGACTAAGGGTTGCAACACTTGCTCCATTAACTGCACTTGCCGTTCGGTATAGCCTAAGCCGACACCGTCGGGGCCGGTAGCGTTAACATAAATCACGCCGCGATCTTCGCTGGGTAATAACTCTTGTGCTAATTGCGCTTGTAGTTGCCATGCAGCCGCTGCGACACCGACAGCGATTAACACAATTAGCCACGGCACGGCTAACACGCCGCGCAAGGTGAACATATAAAATTGCCCTAGCAACGTGCCGAAACGGGTTAATACACGGCGTATCCAAAAATGCTTTTTCGGTTCTGCGGGCAAGTGGGCGGCAAAGGTCGGCACTAGCGACAGCGCGACAAAGGAAGAAATGGCAACCGCGACCGCAAGCACAAAACCGAATTCTCGAAAT
>QKBZ01000108.1 GCA_003245895.1 Beggiatoa sp. | reverse complement strand
CCTGAGTATATTGCCGAAAACTACAGGACAACTGCAAACCTTGCAATTTCTTGACTTAGCTGAGAACCAATTAAGGAAATTGCCTAAGACTATCACTCAGCTATCAAAATTAAAAATATTAAATATAAGAAATTTACCACTAATTGAACCACCATTAGAAAGTTTAAATTTAGACTATTGGGGACAAGCTAACATAGAAAAACTCCACTCATACTTTCGCCAACTAAACGAATCAGGAGAAGACCAACTTTACGAAGCCAAAATGCTTATCATCGGCGAAGGCGGAGCAGGTAAAACCAGCCTTGCGCGTAAACTCCAAAACGCAAACGCCATACTCCCAGAAGAAACGGACAGCACAGAAGGCATAGAAATACATTGCCATGAATTCCAACTCGAAAACGGCAAAACCTTCCGGCTTAATATCTGGGACTTTGGCGGGCAAGAAATTTACCACGCCACACATCAATTTTTCTTTAGCAAACGGGCTTTATACGCCTTAGTCGCTGATACACGCCGCAATGACACCGAATTTTACTGGTGGATCAACACTGTCGAACTCTTAGGCGGTGACAGCCCTATTTTCATCATTAAAAACGAAAAAGATGATCGCGTTCCGCAAATAGACGAAACCACACTAAAACAACGCTTTCAACAGCTTGAAACCAGCTTTGAATGCAACTTAAAAACCAATAAAGGACTAACGCAATTACTTGACTACATCCAACAACGCGCCCCAAAACTCCCACATATCGGCGACAAACTGCCAAAAACATGGGTTAACGTGCGTCAACAGTTGGAAGAAGAACGAAAACACAAAAAAGTCATTAGCCTTGAACAATACTTAGCCATTTGTGAACAAAACGGATTCACCAGAAACAGCGATAAATTACAACTCAGCGATTATTTACACGACTTAGGCGTATTTCTACACTTTCAAGACGATGAAATCTTACGTCAAATTATTATTTTAGAACCTTCATGGGGTACTGACGCAGTTTACAAAATCGCTTTTGATAAAACAGTACAACGCAATAAAGGCCAGTTTACCGAAACAGATATACAACGTATTTGGCACCAAGAACAATTCAAAGCATTACACGTTTCATTATTGCAATTAATGAAGCGTTTTAAACTGTGTTATGAATTACCCAACAAAGGCCATTACATCGTCCCGCAACTATTGCCAAAAGAAAAACCGAAAACCTTAAACTGGAATCAACAAGACAACTTAATTTTTAGATTTCAATATCAATTTATGCCAAAAGGCGTTTTAACACGCCTTATTGTTGAATTGCATCCATTGATTGAACATCAAGGCCAACTCGTTTGGCAACACGGTGTTGTCTTTCATAAAAATCAAACCCTTGCCCAAGTATTCGAGAACATAGAACAAAGAGAACTCGAACTTAGATTAATTGGTATTGATAAATTTGTCTTTTTAAATGAAATTATTGGAGAAATAGACAGGATCAATAATACATTTCATCGCTTGAGATGTGAAAAATTAATCCCGTGTTTATGCGAAGAATTCAAACACGATCCAGAATTTTTTGAATACTCTGATTTAAAAGAGTTTGCTGCTGATAATGCTCCCATTCAGTGCCGTAAACGTGGCTGCCGTAAAATGGTGGATGCAAAAGCACTTTTAGCAAAAATCTTTGGCAACGCGGCGGGTTTATCTGAGCAAGAAAGACATATTTATCAACGCATGTCACAACTAAGCGAAGCGCAGTTAGACAATATTAAAGATGCTTTAGCATTAGAATTTTCTGAACAAACACTGAATAAACAAAGTGTCATCAATGAATTAATGACCCAAGCCAGTTTACAAGGCAATATCGCAAAATTGGCTGCGATTACGCAAACAGCAAGCTTAAAAACGCTTAAAATTTCTGGCTTTAAAGCCATTCCGACCCAAACCGTCTATTTAAATTTGGGTGCAGCAACCGTATTGATCGGCGCGAATGGCGCAGGCAAATCCAACTTACTCAGCTTTTTTAACTTATTGCATTATGCACTGACAGAACGCTTACAGCTTTGGGTCGCTGAGCAGGGAGGCGCGGATAAAATCTTACACTATGGCAGCAAACAAACTCCAGAATTAAGTGCAGAATTAGAATTAAGCACTGAAACAGCGCATTATTATTATGATATTTGTTTGCATCACGGTGCAAATGATGTGCTGTTGTTTAAGCATGAAAACATCAAATATCAAACAACGGAACAAGACAAAATACAGCAACGTGCCTTAGGTCAATCGCATAAAGAAAGCCTGTTGCATACAGCGGTATTAGAAACCAATAATCATTTTATAGAAACTTTAGAATTGCTGCGTTATCAACTGAGTCATTATCAAGTATTCCAGTTTCATGATACGTCTAAAGATGCAGGGCTTAGAAATAGCTGTGATATTAATGACAATCGTCACTTACGATCTGATGCCGGTAATTTAGCGGCGATTCTTTGCAAGCTGAAATTAAAACAACCGGCTTATTATCAACGCATCATTAAACAATTTCGCCGTGTCGCGCCTTTTTTTGATGATTTTGTCTTAGAACCTTTAGCACTGAATCCTGAACAAGTGCAACTCCGTTGGCGTAGTCGCAATTCAATTTATGAATTTAGCCCTATTCATTTATCAGATGGAAGTTTAAGAGCCTTAGCGTTAATTACCTTATTACAACAACCGCCAGAAGATTTACCCACGTTAATTGTTTTGGATGAACCAGAATTAGGGCTGCATCCTTATGCGATTAATTTAATCGGTGGTTTAATCAATACAGCCGCTACCCATACACAAATTATTCTCGCTACACAGTCGCCGTTATTTTTAGAACAATTTGAGCCTAATCAAGTGATTGTGATTGAACAGCATCAAGGATGCTCTACCTTTAAACACGTTGATGAAACAGCCTTAGCGGAGTGGCTAGAGGAATATAGCCTAAGCGAACTCTGGGAGAAAAATGTGTTAGGAGGGAGACCTACACGATGATTCGGCTTAATATTGTGGTTGAAGGGCAAACTGAAGAAGAATTTGTTAATGAAGTTTTGTGTGATGAACTCGCCACTTTTGACATTTTCACCAGTGCTAGACGGGTGCAAACCAGTCGCAAAAAAGGCATTAAACATTCAGGCGGCGGCGTAAATCGTAGTTGTGAAAAACTCATTCAAGATTTAATGCGCTGGATAAATGAGGATAAACAAGCCAATGCAAGATTTTCCATGATGATTGATTATTATGGTTTAGCAACAGATTGCATTGAGCAGCAACTTAGCATGGTCGATAAAACAAAAACACATCTTATGCAGTTAGAAGACGCTTTTGCCACAAGAATTAATGATCGGCGTTTTATTCCTTATCTGCAATACCATGAATTTGAGGGTTTGTTATTTACCGATCCAGATTGTTTTTTAACGGCTTATCCAAGGTTAGAAGCAGAAAAGATACAAGCATTGCATAACATACGCGCACAGTTTGCAACACCTGAAGAAATCAATAATAGCCCTGAAACAGCACCTTCAAAAAGGATCATGGCGATCATTCATGGCTATGACAAAATTGCAGATGGTAACTTGATTGCCCTAGAAATCGGCTTTCAACGCTTATATGCAGAAAACCCACATTTTGCTGCATGGATCGATCAAATTAAAACTTCAGCCACTAAGCCTAAATCCTGATTTACATTTATTTCTCTCTTTACCGCCCCATAAAAAAAACCTGACACACCAAAAGCATGTCAGGTTTTTTTCACCGTCGCCGCCATCCTTAGCGGCTTACGTTAAATTATTCAGCAGGTGCCCAGCCGAATTTTTCAACGATACGGAAGATGTCAGTGTCACTCACGATACCAACAGGTGCGCCATCTTTCACAACCGCTACACGACGGATATTGCTATCAGTCATTACAGTAACGCAATCATGTAAAGATAAATCAACAGGAACCGTAGTTAATGGTTTGCTGGCGATTTGGCTCACTTTAACCGTTGCTGGAGAACGGTTAGCGTGGATGATCTTAGTTAACACGTCTTTTTGTGTCATGATCGCCCAGTCACCGCTGTCGTCTGGTTGTACTAATACACTACTAATGCGGTTATTGCGCATTACGTGCATTGCTTGTTCAACAGACACATCAGGACGTACAGTCACTAAACTTAACGCCATGATTTCGCCAACAGTGTGAGGGGTACGACCGCTTTCGATCATTTGCTCAACTGGCATTGCTACGCGCAACGCTTCACGCTCACGACGCTCGTTTTCAATCGCTTTTTCGCGCTCTTCACGAATCGCTTGCGCATCGCCTAAACCTTCGATTTGTTGGATTAATGCATCCGCGAAACCGCTGGTAGACACTTCAGTTGCACCTTGCATTTGACGTGCGAAGTCATAAGTCACAACTTTGCGTTTAACCACTTCAGGGTAAGCGGCAACAATTAAGTCTGCTGCTTCAGTCCAGCCGATGTATTGCAACATATCAACACCGCTGAACAATAAAGAACCTGGGTTTACTTTATCTTGGTTTGCGTATTTTGGTGCAGTACCGTGAGTCGCTTCAAACACAGCTACGTGATCACCAATGTTAGCACCAGGAGCGATACCCACACCGCCTACTTCTGCTGCAATCGCGTCAGATAAGTAGTCACCGTTTAAGTTCATGGTGGCTAATACGTCGAATTCGCTAGGACGTAATAACATTAATTGGAAGATAATGTCAGCGATACGGTCTTTAATGACAATTTTGCCTTCTGGCTGTTTGCCACCGTATTTGCTGTATAACTCTTCTTCAGTGATGGTGTAATCGCCGAATTCTTCGCGGGCTACTTCATAACCCCAGTTACGGAATGCACCTTCAGTGAATTTCATGATGTTACCTTTGTGTACCAAGGTAACACTTTCACGTTTGTTATCAATCGCGAATTGGATTGCTTTGCGTACTAAACGTTTAGTACCGAATGGGCTGATAGGTTTAACACCTAAGCCACTATCGTCGAAGAAACGCGCGCCTAATTCATCACGTAAGAATTTTTCCAGTTTGCGCATTTCGTCAGAGCCAGATTGGTATTCGATACCAGCATAGACGTCTTCAGTATTTTCACGGAAGATAACTACGTCGATTTGGTGTGGCTCTCTTAAAGGAGAAGGTACGCCTTGGTAGTAACGCACTGGGCGCACACATGCGTATAAGTCTAATTCTTGACGTAATGCCACGTTCAAAGAACGGAAACCACCGCCTACTGGTGTGGTTAATGGGCCTTTGATAGACACTAAAACGTCTTTCATAGCCTCTAAAGTTTCATCTGGGAAGTAGTTGCCGTCATATTTCTCGGCCGCTTTTTCCCCCATGAATAATTCCATCCAGTGGACTTTACGTTTTCCACCGTAAGCTTTTTTTACTGCGGCATCCCAGACACGCAGACAGGCACGCGTAATATCTGGACCAATGCCATCACCTTCAACATAGCCTAAAATCGGTTCATCTGGTACAACCATTTGACCGTTTTCTACGGTAATCTTCTGGCCTCCGGCAGGGTATTGCAGGTGCGATTCTGGCATAAATCCTCCAGTTTGATGTAATAATTGACTATAAGTTTAAGCGTTTAAATCAACCAAGCTCGACTTCACTTGTCGAACACGTGCGTTAGTTCTGACGCAACCAAGCCTCCTGACATTTTGTTTTTTTTAGTTATAAGACTGCTGGGGAGACATCACCTATTTAAAATGCAGCGACCGATAGTATTTGCCTTGCGAAAGCCAATACGCCTTAACAATCGTTTTGCAATTGCCCGCATTTAAGTCACCCATAGCGAAAGCTGATAAAGCCAAAGGCTATGGAGGTGTCATACGGTGGGCTGGGCTGCAATGTGTTGCCATTCAATGATAAGGCATTGATGTCCAACACTTATGGTGATGCTATATCCTTTTAACCTTATGATAAATTTTGCACTATCTCTGTCTAGCAGCATGTAAAACGGTGTTAAGCTGCCAGCAGTTCAATAGTTATGGTTGGCTATTGTACTGTTAAATGCAGTGTTAGTGCAGCTAAATCCTGAGATTATTCTGGCTGAAAATGCCATTTTGCAGCTTAAAATAATGATTTTATTAAAAAATAAAATTTATTGTGGCGATAATTTTATTTTATTAATGGCTGCCTTGTTAAGCAATGCTGGTGGTTTGGTGCAGTGTTTAGGTAAAGCCTTGATACAGATGGGGACGAATAATCCTAAGCACAAGCATGAAAAACGGCTAAACGCTGATAAACCCTATCTCGTTCCCACGCGCCTTGCGTCACGGTCTTGTAGGGCGGATAAGGCGTAAGCCGTCATCCGCCGCAAGTGGCTTGGTGCAAGCTTCAACCATGTTATGTCGGATGACGGCTAAAGCCTTATCCGAGCTACACATATGCTCAATATTAACGGCAATGACACAAAGCGCGTGGGAGCCAGAAAAAACCACTTTTCATAAAATTATTTTATTAATGACGGCTTCAAATAATTTTATTTTATTGATGACAGTTTGAAGTGGTAAAGTGTTGGTATAGCTGTCTCGGATGATGCGTTTAGGCTAAACCACATAAAAAATAAGGTTGAATATCCCTAATAACAAGCAGGGAAACCATCAAAAAGAGAAAATTGCAAAAAAGCGGCGATTTTTTTCACAAAAAATAGTAATAGGTTAATGTCGAAATGTTAGAGCTTGTTAATATGGGTCACAAGACTGACAGCACTCAGTTACATTTGAGACACGTATTAAGTTGAGGATAAGCTTTAAAAATCAAGTGATTCTACCCATGATGTAGACAGGTTAACGGTTTAAAACCCTCGCTAAGGAGCACACAGCCATGTCAAAACCTGAACTCAAACCAGTGCCTCAAATTCAAAAAATTATTGCGGTATTATGGCCTTCTTTTATTATCGCTGGGATGGCGACAGTGGGCTTTTTTACCTTCTTTGATCCGGTTCAATTACTACATTTAGAGGTGTCCAATGAAGCAGCTTATAGCACAGGCTTTTTTATTTTTTGGCTATTAACGCTTTCATCGTCGTTATTGACGCTGTATTTTCAATTACCGACACATTATATTCCTCCGCCTCCTATTATTGATCAATCACCTGATGACCTATGAAGCAAGCTAAAAATACTCAAACAGTTTCTGTTGATGATGTCCAACAAACCTTATATGCCAAGCGGCAAAAAATTCATCCGCGCAAAGTGTCTGGCTTATTCGCTAAGTTAAAAGTCACTAGCGTATTAGTGTTGTTGGGCATTTTTTATATTTTCCCTTGGTTACAATGGGATGGCAAACAAGCCGTTTTATTTGACCTCCCTGCCCGTCAATTTCATATCTTTGGCTTAACTTTTTGGCCACAAGATTTTATTTACCTTGCATTTTTATTAATTATTGCGGGTTTATCGCTATTCTTTTTCACCGCGTTAGCGGGGCGTTTATGGTGCGGTTTTGCCTGCCCACAAACGGTATGGACAGAAGTATTTTTGTGGATGGAGCGTATGGTCGAAGGCGACCGCCCACAGCGCATAAAATTAGACCAATCGCCATTAAATGCGCGTAAATTCCGTTTAAAAGCGACTAAACATACCTTATGGATTGTGTTCTCGTTATTTACCGGCTTTACCTTTATTGGCTATTTCACACCGATTCATGACTTATTGGATAGATTGTATCCATTTAGCTTAGGTGGCTGGGAAGCCTTTTGGCTATTTTTCTATGGCTTTGCCACTTACGGCAATGCAGGTTGGATGCGTGAACAAGTATGTACTTACATGTGTCCTTATGCCCGCTTCCAAAGTGCCATGTTTGACAAAGACACCATGATCATCGCTTATGATGAAGCACGTGGAGAACCGCGTGGCTCTCGTAAACGTGGTGTGGATTATAAAGAGAAAGGCTTAGGCGCGTGTATCGACTGCACTATGTGTGTGCAGGTGTGCCCGACAGGTATCGACATTCGTAACGGCTTGCAATATCAATGTATTAGTTGTTCAGCTTGTATCGACATTTGCAATGATGTCATGGACAAAATGGGCTATGCTAAAGGATTGATCCGATATACCACTGAGCACTCCTTAGAAGGTAAAGAGGTGCACATCTTGCGGCCTCGTATCTTCGTCTATGGCGGCTTCTTGCTGTTTTTATTGGGCTTGTTGATTTATGCCATTGGCATTCGCAACCCCATTCAATTAGACGTGATTCGAGATCGTGCGAGCTTATATCGTGAAACATCACAAGGTTTAATTGAAAACGTCTATGTGATCAAAGCGATTAACAAGGACTCTGTGCCACATACTTTTGAGTTAACGGCTTCTGGAATTGAAGGCTTGAAAGTGGTATTAGATCGAGAAATCGCAGTTGATGCAGGTAGCGTGTTAGATGTACCAATAAGTTTAGTAGTCAACCCTAACTACTTAACTGATCGCGCAACCACTATTAGCTTTAAGTTAACTGCGAAAGACAATCCTGAGTTAAGCAACGAAGAGGAAGCCCGCTTCCTTGGCCCTAATTATCGTTAATTAGCTTCGTTATTCACCTTTAAAACTGCCTGTGGTTATCGTGAGCCGCGATGACGACAGGCAGTTTTTGAGTTTTTGCGATATGACAACTGTGACTGAAAAAAGAGCTTGGTATTTAGAACCTTATGTTTGGCTGTTAATTGCCTTACCTTTGTCGGCAGTGCTTGGCGGCAGTGCCACGATGTATTTAGCGATTGAAAGTGATGATGGCTTAGTGGTTGATGATTATTACAAGCAAGGCTTGGAAATCAACCAAAGCTTAGAGCGTAACCAAGCGGCAGTAACGTATGGACTGTCAGGGCAGTTAGAATTAAAACCTGAACGCAAAGTGGTTTTATTGTCCTTAGAGAGTAATGCACAATATCAATTGCCTGAGCAAATTGAATTAAGCTTTTTACATCGCACTCAAGCAGGGCATGATAAAACAGGTATTTTAAAGCGTATTGCTAACACCATGTATCAAGCCGAATTACCTGAGTTAATTGCGGGTAATTGGTACGTGCAATTGTCCACTCCCGAATGGCGTATGTTAGCCCCTGTCACTTTGCCTTATCTTGAACCCATTTTAATTACACCTAATTCATAAAATGTTTGTTAATGATGCTTCGTTGTGGACTGCCTTTTTGGCAGGTTTGCTAGGCTCCGTGCATTGCATTGGCATGTGCGGCGGCATTGTCGGCGCGTTGACGATGGGCTTGCAAGAGGACATCCGTCACACTCAAAGCAAGTTATTGCCTTATTTAGCCATGTATAACTTGGGGCGTATCGCCAGTTATATGACGGCAGGGGCATTAGTCGGCTTTTTAGGCGCACAGTTTACCAATTTGTTACCACAGCCCATGTTAGTCGGTCGCTGGGTAGCGGGGATTTTTATGATTATCCTCGGCCTGTATATCGCCGATTGGTGGCGGGCATTGGTGGTATTGGAGCGCGGTGGTGCATATTTGTGGAAACGTGTTGAGCCGCTAGGCCGTCGCTTTTTACCGGTACGCAGTTTGCCGCATGCCTTAGGTTTAGGCTTAATCTGGGGCTGGTTGCCTTGTGGTTTGGTTTATGGTGCGTTAGTGCTGGCTTTAACTTCTGGTAATGCAGCACAAGGCGGCTTAGTCATGTTGGCCTTTGGCTTAGGCACTTTGCCGATGTTATTGGCGATTGGCAGCACAGCATCTTGGTTAAACGAGATTACGCGCAAGGCTATCGTGCGGCAAACAATGGGCTTACTGATTATTTTATTCGGTTTATACACTTTGTTCGCGCCACATAATCACGGTGGGCATGGTCACAGTGGGCATGATATGAATATGTCGTCTGAGCCTGCGGGTTCGTCTATGGATCATAGTGGGCATCAGATGCCGATGGATTCTAGCGAGATGCCAGCGGAAGCCTTAGAAATGGATCACAGTGCACATCAGATGCCTATGCCTGCTGAGTCTAGTGATATGCCTATGGAATCGTCAGACAGCGAGCCAGCCGCAGACCCACATGCGCATCATCATTAAGTTTTAAGCGTTTTTGGGCTGAATCTGTGAAGGTTCAGCCTGCTTTGATTTTGGGAGTTTGTGAGGTGAGATTAGTCGAGTTTTCTGTAACGGGGTTTAAGAATTTTTCAGAGACGGTGACGCTGAAAGATTTGGATAAGTTGTGTGTGATTCATGGGGAAAATAATGTTGGGAAATCGAATTTATTGGGGGC
>QKBZ01000248.1 GCA_003245895.1 Beggiatoa sp. | reverse complement strand
AAACCAGCGCGGGGCGTAGCGGGTAGTAAATCCGCTACGTTTTAAATAATACGCTTAACGCGCCAAAATGCGCAAGGTGTTAATAATCATCGTCCGGTCTGCTTTCAGCCTGAAAGCGTCTATAGTCATCTACCGTATCAATTAAAATCTGTTTCATTTCTTCTAAAGAATCGGCATATAGTGGCGGATACCATATCGTTTCCGTGTGTCCAATATATTTACCGTCTTTTTCCTCGACTCTCATTGTGTGTCCGTCGTGTTCAATCTGCATTTTCTTTGCCCCCTAGTGATTTGTCTTTATCATCTGAAATATACCCCAAGCAAGACAGAATCGACTTAAGCCCCATAATCTCATTTTGTGGGTATCTGCCTTGACCAGTCATAAAAGCCTTTTGCTTATGTTCGACAATCAATAACTGATTCAGGTAAATGCGTGCAAGCGTTTCGCGGGTAAAGGTTTTAATTTTTTCGGGGTCAGTCGGTATCGTGCTAGTGTCGATCATCAACGCGCTATCTGTGTCTATATCGTCCTCAACCGCTTCACAGGCCGCTATATCACTAGCGTTTTGTGCGTTTGCCCTTGCCCTTGCTAAGTCTGCATTGCTATCACAATAGCGTTTAATGGTCATGTGCGATATGTTAACGGATAGCTCACGCTTACACTTTTTTTCAATCTCAGTGAACGCCAAGCCCTCAGCAATCCATTTATCAATCTGGTCACGCTGTGGATGGTCGGTAATTTTTGCGCTCATGTGAACACCTTAAAATTGAATATGGTTAACTAGCTGCACACCTTCCCCTTATAGATATAAAAAATACGGTAGAAGGTGTGTAGCAAGGTGTGCAGTTGGTTAAATGCCTGCTAAAACTTTCACGTCTGTTAATTCACCATTCAGCACCGCTTGCCCCTTGTCTACTGAGGTTTTAGCTCTCAGCACACTGCGGTTATGATTTTCATCAATCCCACAAGCCTTGTGATGCCGGTCAAGCTTTTCTGTGAACTCGTCATCTAAAACCGCTTTAATCGCGCCAAAGCTGCAACCTAGCTCAGCCTGTACCCATGCGCTTGTAATGCGTCGTTTGTTAATGAATACAGTATTTCCGTTCTTTAGTGTGCATGTAGTCGTATCCTTCTTATTAATTTCCATTTGCGCGTTAATTAAACGGTGGATGTCGCTTAGGTTGCTTTGTCTAGGGGTTTGCTTTTCTGTGTTATCGCTTTCCAATTGGTCTAACAGGAATAACAGCAATTCCTTGCTAGTGTTAATTTTAACGCCTTTCTCAAGTGCTGAAGCCTTAGCATTCTCAATTCTTTGCTTGATTTGTTGCAGTTCGTCAGCATCGCTAGTTTTGATGTTCAGTACAGATAATTCTTTGCTCGCCATTGTCTTGTCCTCAGTGTGTTGTTAACGTCTACATGGTTATAATACTATAGTGTAGTGCTATATATGTCAACAAAATATAGCACTATATTTATTTATGTTCTATAGGCGTTCATCTGGATGTAATTTATATTCCATGTAGTTGTCAGCCGTCTTGCGGTCACTGTGTCCAAGTTGAGAGTTTGCAAACTTGGTTAATTCTGAATTCTCTTTAAATAATCGTTGTGCTAAGTGAACGTAAATCGAACGCAAACTTTTTGCCTCAATATTCATACATGCCACACCGTCAAGATTAAATGTGTACTTTCCTAAAAAATTACGCTTTACCGCTTTATTTAGTGCGCTTGCTGCTAATGAGTTAACCTCTCTCTCTGTCTTGTTTGAATAGTCTTTAATACTGCGTAATTTATGCAGTGCTTTAGCCACTATCTCAGCATCACAAAGCGTGTAAATCTCGTATGCTTCAGCGTCTAGCTTGTTGCCTTCAGCGTCATAAATCGATTTTTTAGCTTGCCCACTAAACAGCACCTTGTTAGCCGCTATCGCTTCAAATGAAGCCGTTTTAAGCACTTCTACGCTACGTCTACCAGTAAGCAAAAGTAATCCCGTAGCGATGTCATAGAAGCTATCAGAGTCTAGTAACCCTATTGCATGATTAATCATTTGCTTAGCATTGCGAATAAATATCCGGTAATCGCCATCTAAAAAACTATTTATCCGATCTTTTTCATGGTCGCTATAACTCTTAACTTCCGTTTTATTTAGCACTAAATACTTGTATGCAATGTGAGTTGCAAAGCCGTTTCTATCCTTGCACGTCATCGCTAAATGCTGTCCTTTGAATCGTGCCTTGATAGCGTTTCTGTAATCGCTTCTAGCGCGTCTTAGTGAGGTTAATGCAAGGTGTTTGCGTAAGTAGTCAATTTCCTTTTTGCATCGCTTGTTAATGCTGTCACGCGCATTTTTAATCTGGTCTTTTGAGTAATCGCTTGCATTGCCTATCAGCGTTAAGCCTTCAATATCTGCTAAAAATTCATCTATTCTGGTCACAGTAGCCATGTGTTAATCCTCTTGTTAAATGATTTGCTCTTGTATGTAATGTATATTATATGCACTACATATTTATGTCAAGTATAGCACTATAGATTTATACTTATCTGGTACATTGTTATAGCAAAAATATATTGATTACATGCTAACAATACCTGTATAACAGTTAGTTACATAATAAAAATATCTTTATTTAAAGCACTATTGTTAAAAGGATATTTTGTAGTATTTGCGCGTTGTGTGCGGTCATCGCGTGAGCATTTAGCATATAAATCTATATATA
>QKBZ01000412.1 GCA_003245895.1 Beggiatoa sp. | reverse complement strand
AAAATCCCTCTTTTTTCCCCTTCAAAAACGCTTTAGTCTTGTCAGTCCTGATCCAGACAAGAAGCCTTTAATCTCATTTTTAATGCCTTAAATTTATAAAACAGGTGGCTGAAAGAAACACACTCAGCTCAAACAATGTTACAGGGATGACACATGCCTGAAAAATTAATTGTTGGCTGGCGGGAATGGCTGGCGTTACCAGAACTCGGTATTCCTGCATTAAAAGCTAAAATTGATACAGGGGCGCGTACCTCGGCGCTACACGCCTTTCAATTAGAAACCTTCACCAATGCGCAAGGACAAGACAGCGTGCGTTTTTATCTGCATTTGTCAAAACCGCACCCTGAACAGCAAACCTGTTGCGAGGCGGTGATTGTAGATCAACGCTGGGTGAGTGATTCGGGAGGACATAAAGAGCAACGCTTTGTAATTTGCACACCGGTACAATTAGACAATCAAAGTTGGCCAATTGAAATTACACTCACAAATCGGGATACTATGCGCTTTCCAATGTTGTTGGGACGCACAGCAATGTTACAGCGGCTGCTAGTTGATCCCGCTGCTTCTTATTTATTAGCTCGGCCTCGGGTTAATCACGCGTAAACGCTCTTTGCTGACGGATACCCCTGTCACATCACTACCCTAGCTTTATCACTCTCTATCTTTCTTAAGGACATTTCTTTATGAAAATCGTCATCTTGTCTCGCAACCGCAGCTTATATTCCACACGACGTTTAGTGGAAGCGGCTGAGGCGCTAGGACATGAAGCGTTAGTCATTGACCATTTACGTTGTTATATGAATATTGCCTCGCATAACCCACAAGTGCATTACAAAGGCAAAGCATTAGAACAAGTCGATGCGGTGATTCCGCGTATCGGTGCGTCTGTGACCTTTTACGGCACAGCAGTGGTGCGGCAGTTTGAAATGATGGGCGTGTTAACTTTAAATGAGTCGGTAGCGATTAGCCGCTCGCGGGATAAATTGCGCTCGTTGCAATTGTTAGCGCGTAAAGGCATTGGTTTACCCGTGACAGGTTTTGCCCATTCGCCAGACGATACCGAAGATTTAATTAATTTAGCCAGCGGCGCGCCATTAGTGTTAAAACTATTAGAAGGTACGCAAGGGCGCGGCGTGGTGTTAGCTGAAACACGGCAGGCAGCAGAAAGTGTAATCGATGCCTTTCGCGGCTTAAAAGTACACTTTTTAGCGCAAGAATTTATTAAAGAAGCGCAAGGTGCTGATATTCGCTGTTTTGTTGTTGGCGACAAAGTGGTGGCAACCATGATGCGTCGTGCTAAAGAAGGTGAATTCCGTTCTAATTTACACCGTGGCGGGCGTGCTGAATTGGTGAAAATTACCCCAGAAGAACGCTCTACCGCCGTGCGTGCAGCCAATATTATGGGCTTAAACGTCGCGGGTGTAGACATTTTACGCTCACATCATGGCCCTGTGGTGATGGAGGTGAATTCTTCACCGGGTTTAGAAGGCATTGAAACCGCAACCGGTAAAGACGTTGCTAAACTAATTATTGAGTTTACACAAAAAATGTTTGAAGAAAAGGGTGCTAGTCCTAAGAAAAACCAGACACGTGGTAAGGGATAATACGCTTTTATCAAACGATTTTACTATAATAAGGCTCAACCCTATTTTATTCTGCATTATCCGTAAAAACATGCTATACCTTATTACAGGCATGGCTGTCCAGTTTTCACTCTTTGCCCTAATGACTTGCGATTGAATACTATCGATAAGTGATGTTTAGCGTTGTCGTTTTGTAAGCCGCATTAAATTGATAATTTCCCGTCAATAGTGGGCTTTAATGTTGAGTACAATACGGTATTATTTTTTATTGCACAAAAACAAAGTTTACAGCCTAGAGTGCGATATACTAAAACGTCTGAAATTCATTGCTTAACATGACCTAGGAACGCTAGTCAAACCACCACTTAAGTGGACTACGAGGAGTAGTGCAATTGTGACAATAATAATCACAAGTGCGTGATGTTGGCATAAACCTCCAGCCTCGCCTTGCCTATAACAACAGTTTGCACATTGGCCACGAGAATATTTGGTTTTTGCTAAATATTTCTGTTTCTTAACTTGACTCGATAGCTTCATTAGCCATGTATTCAACAAATTATACTTATGCTGACAGCCAAATTTTTGACGATACAACATTTGCTGAAGCACTCAAGGCAGGCACCTCTGCTATTCAAACCTTTCGCACTGCTTTACAGCAGGGGCGAGCGGTTTTAACTGAACGTTTTTTAGAAAGTCATAACGCGTCTGAAGCGGTTATGCAACATGCGTGGCTGGTTGATCAAGTTTTGCGGCAAGCGTGGAAGCAAGTGCAGTGGCCTGACACACAAAATGTGGCGTTGGTCGCTGTGGGCGGTTATGGGCGCGGCGAGTTACATCCGCATTCTGATGTGGATATTATGATTTTATTAAGCAGTCCTGCCACAGATGAATTAAAACGCTGTATCGAGCAATTCATCATGTTTTTATGGGATATTCGCTTAGAAGTCGGTCACAGCGCACGCACCTTAGTCGATTGTATGCACGAGGCAGCCAACGACATCACCGTGATCACAACCTTGATGGAATCTCGCTTATTAGTAGGGCCAAAAAATTTATACCGCGATATGCAAGCCTGTGTCAGTCGGGCACGGGTCTGGCCGAGTCGAGATTTCTTCGCCGCTAAATTACAAGAAC
>QKBZ01000199.1 GCA_003245895.1 Beggiatoa sp. | reverse complement strand
GAATATTTACATTTAGAATATGCCAACCAAGATAAGTTATATGTGCCGGTTGGCGCATTGCACTTTATCAGCCGTTTTACCGGCGTTGATCCAGAACACGCGCCCTTGCATAGACTCGGCAGCGGGCAATGGGAAAAAGCACGACGCAAGGCAGCGCAGAAAGTTTGCGACGTAGCGGCGGAATTATTAGACATTTACGCCCGCCGTGCTGCCCGACAAGGCCACGTCTTTAGCTATAAGGCGGAAGAATATCAAGCCTTTGCGCAAAGTTTCCCGTTTGAAGAAACGCCCGATCAGCAAGAAGCCATCGCCGCTGTATTGCGTGACATGCGCTCTGAACAGCCTATGGATCGCCTTGTGTGTGGCGATGTCGGTTTCGGTAAAACGGAAGTGGCAATGCGAGCGGCCTTTATCGCGGTGCAAGATGGTAAACAAGTCGCGGTATTAGTGCCGACTACGCTACTCGCGCAACAACATCACCAGAATTTCCAAGATCGTTTTGCTGATTGGCCGGTTCGAGTGGAACAATTATCGCGTTTCCGCACTCGCAAGCAGCAAGACAAAACGCTGGAAGAAGTGGCACAAGGGCAAGTCGATATTGTCATCGGCACGCATAAGCTGTTACAAGACAATATTCAGTTTAAAAATTTAGGTTTAGTCATCATCGACGAGGAACACCGCTTTGGGGTGCGCCAAAAGGAACGCTTTAAAGCCTTACGCACCGAAGTGGATGTGTTAACCTTGACCGCCACGCCAATCCCGCGTTCGCTGAATATGGCCTTGTCAGATTTGCGCGATTTGTCCATTATTGCCACCCCGCCTTCGCGCCGTTTAGCGGTGAAAACCTTTGTTAAAGAATGGCACGCGCCATCGATTACTGAGGCGATTTTGCGTGAGCTGCGACGCGGTGGGCAAGTGTATTTTCTGCATAATGACATCGAAAGCATTGAAAAAATGGCAGAAACCTTGTCTACTTTAGTGCCAGAAGCGCGAGTGCAAATTGCGCATGGTCAAATGCGCGAACGCGAACTGGAACGGGTGATGCAGGACTTTTATCACCGTCGTTTTAATGTCTTGGTTTGTACCACGATTATTGAAACAGGGATTGACGTACCTAGTGCCAATACCATTATTATGAACCGCGCCGACCGTTTCGGTTTAGCGCAGTTGTATCAGTTGCGCGGTCGGGTCGGGCGTTCGCATCATCGCGCTTATGCATATTTAATCGTGCCGCCGAAAAAATCCATGACTAAAGATGCGGTTAAGCGTTTAGATGCCATTAGCTCCTTGGAGGAGTTAGGCATGGGCTTTACCTTGGCGACGCATGATTTAGAAATTCGTGGCGCGGGCGAGTTGTTAGGCGATGAGCAAAGCGGTCATTTACAAGAGATTGGTTATTCGTTATATACCGAGTTGTTAGAACGCGCTGTCGAGGCGTTAAAATCTGGTAAGCAACCCGAATTAGAAAAACCGCTGGTACATGGCTCAGAAATCGATTTTCATGCTCCAGCGTTAATTCCCGAAGATTATTTGCCCGACGTGCATGCCCGCTTGATTTTGTATAAACGCATTGCCAACGCGAAAGACGGTGAGGCGTTAGACGATATTCAAGTGGAAATGATTGACCGTTTTGGTTTATTACCGAGTGCAGCACGCGCTTTGTTTAGATTAGCGGAATTAAAATTGCTGGCGGCACCGTTAGGCATTTTAAAAATTGATTTGGGCAGCGAGGGCGGTTCTGTGTTGTTTAGCAATACCACGACCATCGACCCGATGCAGTTGGTGCAGTTAATACAACGCTTTCCAGATCGCTACCGTTTTGAGGGACAAGATAAATTGCATTTGCTGTGGGCAACACCTGATTTTGAAGCCCGTTGGCAAGCCGTGCATCAATTGTTACAACAATTAATGAATAATAAAGTAGCGACACCCGCTTAAGCAGCAGGTGACACGCAATAACAACCAGAGATAAGCATTATGTCTTGTTCAGGAATAAGGAAATTCAGAGAATTTAGGCGGCTTTAAGGCGTAAATCTTGGCTGTCTCTCGTCTTAATCATTTATTCCCGCTTATGTAGGATGGGCTGACGAAGGAAGCCCCTCGTTTACCGTGAGCTTGGTTAACGCGATTGATGGGCTTCCTGCGTCAGCCCATCCTACAAAGCAATGTTAAGACGTAAAAAAACCGATTTTTTCACTTGTTTGCTCCTACACAGCAAGCAAGCGTTGGACAATAGCTGATTTCTTAGCCGATGTGGCAAGGGGTTAGCACCTAGGGTATGACAAGGCAGGTCAGTATTTGCCTTGCTTAAGCCGCATGTGCGGTAACAATTTTAGTTAAACATCGCTATGCAAACAGCCCACGTTGAGCAGCTTAAAACCTGTTACTGCGTGTGTGCTTTTATTGGAGGACATGGAGCCACCAAGTCACTGGTGCGACTATGCGCTGCTGCTTTGCCTGTTTTTGGGTGAAGTGGTTGCCTGTTGTCATGCTGGTTAAGCGGTGTTTACTTTGACCATTGGTGAACCAGTTTTGGACATTTTTTTAATCCGACATACACGGGTGCAAGTGCCTGAGGGAACTTGCTACGGTCAAACGGATGTCACGCTATCTGACAGTTTTGACCAAGAATTCATTGAGTTACAGCAAAAATTGCCGGTATTTAACGAACCGGTACAAGTCATCTCCAGCCCGCTGTCTCGCTGCTTACAATTAGCTGCTCGCTTAAGTTATAACATTAAGACTGATCAGCGCATTATGGAGTTAAACTTTGGTGATTGGGAGATGAAAAGCTGGAATGATTTAACGAAAAAACAAATCCAGCAATGGGCAGAGGATTATGTGAATACTGCACCACCGAATGGGGAGAGTTATCAATTACTTGCTGAACGTTGTCGTGATTTTTGGGACGAATTAGTGCAGCAAGACTTAGAAAACGTGATTATCATCACGCATTCAGGTGTGATTCGCGCCTTAACTTCACACATTTTAGATATGCCCTTGTATAAATCCTTCAGCTTGCAACAGGATTATGGCGCGGTGAATAAGTTTGTTTACCATCAGGATTGGACGATGGTGGAGTATTTAAACCGCTAGTTTTGTTGCTAGGTCGAGGCGATTAGCAACCTGCTCACTATCAAGCAGTGCTTGGTAGTGAGCAGGTTAAAGTTTGCATTCAGTATGCTTGGCGTGCGAAAAATTACAAATGCTTGCAAATCTTCAGTAAATGACTGCGGAAATCATCACGTAAATTTGGGTGTTTTAAGGCGTAATCGATGTTTGCCATTAAATAACCTAATTTACTACCACAATCATAACGTGTGCCTTTAAACTGATAAGTCAGCACTTGTTCTTCGGTTAATAAGGCTGCAATTGCGTCGGTTAACTGAATCTCACCGCCCGCACCGCGTGCAGTGCGCTCTAAAAAGTCGAAGATTTTAGGCGTTAGAATATAACGACCGACTACGGCTAAATTAGACGGGGCTTTATCTGGCGAAGGTTTTTCCACAATGCTTTGTACAGTCGTTACGCCTTCATATAAGGGTTCAGAAGCCACGATACCGTATTTATAAGTCTCTTCCTGTGGCACTTCTTCCACTGCTAACACACTGCTTTGCTGTTTGTCGAAAATATCGACCATTTGCATTAACGCAGGGGTTTCGCGACCGTCGATCAAGTCATCGGCTAAAATCACCGCGAAAGGCTCATCACCCACGATAGGGCGTGCACATAACACCGCATGACCTAAACCTAAAGCTTGTGGCTGGCGTACATAAATACAGCTAATGCCTTCTGGCACTACATGACGCGCCATCGCTAATAAATCGTATTTGCCGCGTTGTTCTAATTCATTTTCTAATTCTTGGTTACGGTCAAAGTGATCCGCGATGGTGCGTTTGCCACTGCTGGTCACAAAGATTAATTGTTCGATTCCCGCTGCTACCGCTTCTTCTGCTGCATATTGAATCAAGGGCTTATCAACAATGGGCAACATCTCTTTAGGGCTGGCTTTTGTCGCGGGTAAAAACCGTGTGCCTAAGCCCGCAACAGGGAATACAGCTTTACGGATCGGTTTTTGAATTTTTTCCATGAGATTACCTCTAGTTAGAGTCGTATGTGCATCCTAAAAAAACGTTTATTGGTTTCTCGTTCCCATCGTCCCGATGGGAATGCATACTGTGTCGCTCCAGCGGCACGTGTAGTCGTATAAACTGTCGTTGGAGCCTGATTCGCGCCGCTGGAGCGACGCGGCATGCATTCCCACCAAAATGGTGGGAACGAGAAAAGATATTATTGTTTTTAAAAAAACTATACTTGTGTAAATACCTTTGAAGGTTTGAGTGAGGGCATCAAACTCAATTAGATAATAAAATTAAGCCGCTCCAATACACTGACACAGCCAATCACTAATATCTTGGATTTCGTCATAATCCACGCTGTGATCTAAGCCATATTGATGCCACGCCACCGCAAAACCTAAACCTTCTAAAATCATTCGGCTGTTTTGACCATCTCGCATCGGTACCACAGTGTCATAGTCACCATGCCCCATAAAAATCGGTGTAGTTTTATTCGTTGTTATTGCTTCTGCTTCCGCACGATCTGCTAACGGCAAATACGTTGATAAAGCCAAAAAGCCTGCAAATTTCTGTGGTATGCGCAATAAATTATGCAACACGATTGCACCACCTTGCGAGAACCCCGCTAGCACAATGCGTTCATGCGCAATGCCTTGCTTTACTTGCTCTGCGATATAGCCTGCCAGCAATTCAGATGAAGCTTGCACGCCTTCTGCATCTTGTTTTTGCGTAATATCGCGGCCTTTGATGTCATACCATGCAGGCATTACCATGCCACCATTTGCAGTCACAGGGCGGTCTGGTGCATGTGGAAACACAAAGCGGGTGTGTTCGCGTACTGTGGCAGATAATAACGGCACAATAGGTTCAAAATCATGACCATTCGCACCAAGACCGTGTAACCAAATTACGCAGGCGGTCGCAGGCTTTGGTGGTTCAATAATAACGGGGGGTTTTTGATTCATGGGCTGGTTAACTCCACTGTTTGCCCTGCTTGTTCAGAGCATAAGCGAGATAATAAGGGAAATAAGGCTTCACCTTTTAACTCAGCACCTTGTACGCCATCCGTAATCCATGTTTCGCGCTCAGCATCATAATCTAAGTGGAAACCACCTGAGCGTGCGGCGACCCATAATTGCTGTACAGGTGGCTGGCGGTTGATAATGATTTTGGTATTGTTGGCAAACTGCAAAGTTAAAATGCCGCCTGCGGTTTCATACTCAATATCGACACCGGATGCCTCCACCGCGTCTTCAATGGCGATTAAGGTGTCATCGATTAAATCTTGGTAATCGGAGTCGTTCATAAGTGTCCTTACGGTGAACTGACAGCATAATGGGGGTTAAGCGAGTAAAATGCGCTGTTATCAGCAGTCATATATGGTCAAATGGCTAAATTCAAGGTAATTGACTTAAATTAAGTGCAAAAAATAGCTTAGTTTTGCTGATAATGGGCATATTGTGTCTGCCACCATTCCCGATTAAAGCCGTAACTGAGCAAAGCGGGTAAACCCAATACCGTAAAATAAATCAATGCTGTGCCAATGGGGTCTATGACTTGTGGCACCCATGCGGCAACCGGTTCATGAGTTATTTGAATCCCCGATGAGACATACACAGTAAACGGCGTGTCTGCGACTAAAATGCTCAGCATGAGTTGATCCAGTTTTAGTGCGATCACCACAACAGTGGACGCAACCATGATCAAGGTACCCCATAAAGTTTTGCGAATACGCCCATTGGGGCTTGCAAGCAGCAATAACCAAGCCAAAGGAAGGCCAAGGGTAAACGGGCTAGCATTGCCTGCTTTGACGTTCCACGTTTGCACTTTTTTGCTGGTGCGCTGGTTTTCTGGCAACACTAAATAAGTGTGAATATACCAGTCTTGTAAATTACTGCTGTTTAACGAGGCGCGGGCGCGTTCAAAAGTGCTTTGTAATAACGCATTTTCCACTTTTGCCAGCACAGGCAACAATACTGGTTGCAAGCTAACCCACCATAAAAGAAAAGCTGGAATAGTCCAAAGAGCCGCGTATTTTACATAGTGTTTTAAGCTGTACATGCGTTATTGCTCGGTTTCCGCTGGCTCTGGTGTTGTTGGTAATGGTTCAGGGCGGCAGTAAAACAATACGCCCATAAACCCAGCTAACACCACGACATTTAACAGTAACGGCCAGACGTATTCATGGAGCACACTAAAGGTGTCCATGCTAAACCACGCGCCAAAATAAACCAGCGAGATTAAGCGAATCACATTTACGATTTGAATTACCAATAAGCCTAATAGCAAAGCAATACCTTTTTGTGACCAAGAGAGCATGGGGTAAGGCAATAAGGCAGCGACATATAGCCAAGATACTTGCGAAGCACTACATTCAGCAGTCACTTCAATGGCAAAAAGAGAGGGTTGATGTCGGATGACAGCGTCAGTCAGGGTAATATTAGCGTTAAACAACAACATTAAATTGCCAGAAATTTTTGCCAATAATAAGCAAAACGCATCCATAAAGGGGGTAACAAAATCGAGGTTTAAAATAGTGAAACCAATGAGTGAGAGTAGGAAGAATAGACTTAAATATCGGATCATTTTTGTAAAACGGCTGTTATGGCTAGAAAACTATAAGGTGGATTAAGCTCAAACCATAACCCACCCTATGAACATCTTATATTCTAGCGCATTCAGACAGCTTACTTAATGCGCTGTTAACACCGTTTCTTTTAAGCGGCTTTTATCCAGCTTTCCAGCACCGGTTTTAGGCAAGGCATCGACAAAGCGGAAGCTTTTTGGAATTTTATAACTGGCTAAGCGTTCGGCGCAGTAATCGCGCAAAGTCTGCTCGTTTACCTCATCCAGTTTAGACACGACAAACGCACAGCCTACCTCTCCCCATTTGCTATCAGGTATGCCGACCACTGCGGCTTCGATCACTTGAGGATGCCCATACAACACGCTTTCAATCTCAGCAGGGTAAATATTTTCCCCGCCAGAAATGATCATTTCTTTTGAGCGTCCCACAATGCTGTAATAGCCTTCGGCATCTCGGCTGGCTAAGTCGCCTGTATGCAGCCAACCGTCATCCGATAACGCTTTTTCCGTCGCTTCAGGGTTATTCCAATAACCTTTAAATACATGGTCGCCACGAATCAGCAGCTCGCCTACTTCGTTAGCCTGACATAATTCTCCTGCGGGGTTGCGCAATTTCACATCGATGTTGAATAGAGGAAAACCTACCGCACCCGGTTTGCGACGCACATCACTTGCGGGTAAAAAGAAGGTATTAGGCCCTGCCTCGGTTAAACCGTAGCCGGTTTTGAAATCAATGCCTTTTTGCCAAAACTTCTCAAACACGGGTAATGGACACGGTGCGCCACCGCTGATCACCATTTTTAAACGGCTGAAATCAGCACTGTCCCAGCGCGGATGTTGCTGCATTAAGATAAACATAGTGGGCACACCGAAGAACAGCGTTGCGCCACTGTGTTCAATTAAATCAAAGGTTTGTTCTACATCGAAATGATGACATAACAGGCTAGTGCCGCCTGCAAAGATTAATGGCGCGGTAAACACGTTTAAGCCACCAGTGTGGAACAAGGGCGCGTTTAATATCGCGACATCGTTGGTATCTAGCTGCCAACTGATTAAGGTATTGAGGGCATTAGCTTGGATAGAGCGATAAGTGAGCATCGCACCTTTAGGCAAGCCAGTAGTGCCACCTGTGTAGCAAATCACCCATGAATCATCCGGTTGACGCTCTACAGGCGGGAGGGGATTAGAACGCATGTGTTCGCAGGCTTCGGCGAAATTTTGATCTTGACGACGTGCCGCTTCCCCTAAAGCAATCCAATGTGGTAGGTCGGGTAGTTCTTTTTGTAAATTGCGAATAGTGCCGTTAAATTCTTCTGAGTAAATCAGAATTTTAGGGTTGGCATCTCGGATAATATTGCTTAACTCATAAGCCGTGAGGCGCCAATTCAGTGCTTGTAAAACAGCACCTAATTTATTACAAGCAAACCACGTATCTAAATACGCCATGCAATTGCTGGCGAGAATCGCCACGCGGTCGCCTTGTGCCACATTAAAGGATTGTAATAAATGCGCACAGCGGTTGGCTTGAGCATTCCACTGCGCGTAAGTAATGTTATCTTTGGTGGTGGTGTCAACAATAGCGGTTTTATCGGGTGACAATTGCGCCCGTCGAGCCAGCCAGTCTGGGACATACACATTGTGCATATCGGCCTCCTGTGATGATTTAACTCCTCCGACGGGCTTTAAAAAATGCTCTGAGCACTGCTCCACATGGCTCGGCCAGCAGCCCGCCTTGACATTCCAAATGATGGTTATGGCGCAAGTCGCGCAGAATATCAAACCGACTGCCCGCCGCGCCTGTCTTGGGATCATACGCGCCAAAGATGACACGTTGAACCCGAGCATGTACTAATGCGCCTGCACACATGACGCAAGGTTCTAAAGTGACATACAACGTAGTGTCCAACAAACGGTAATTTTGCCGCTGCTGCGCCGCTTGTCGTAGCGCGACAACTTCCGCGTGTGCAGTTGGATCATGGCGGGTAATTGTTTGATTCCAACCTTCCGCAATACATTGATCTTGATATACCAACACGGCTCCAACTGGCACTTCACCTTGACTGGCTGCATATTCAGCCAGTTGCAGCGCGTGTTGCATCCAATCTTCATCAGATTTCATAAGGCTTAGTGCATATCAATGTCACGTCTAGCCGAGGAAATCGTGATGGTAAAGCCCGCCACTACATCGATCATGGCGATGACGGTTAAGATCAAAAAGGTCGAGGTTCCCGCTTGCGGTAACACTAAGAATAGGATAATAAAAGCCACAAAGACAATCAGGGATAACATGTGATCGATAATTGAGGCAACACTGGTGCGCGTAGCTTTAAAAATCTCAATATATAACAACAGAATACCGAAGATAATTAATACATCGCTGACATTTAAGCTCCATGCTTTTTTCGACAGTAATTCGATGTTAAACAGTTGTGTATCTAAACCAAAACCTAGGTTTAACATGGTGATGAGTAGGTAAGCAGCGAGTAAAAAGCTAGGCAACGGTAAGAAGTTAAAAATGGCCATCTGCCGAAATCCTTGTAGTCATTTAAGAGAAATAGATAACTGTGAAGGATACGGTAGTTCGGGGGACAAGAAAAGCTTGTGTATGGGGATTCTATGGCGGACAGCAGTCGTAAAATAATTTATCAATTTATATGACTAAGGCTGGCTTCTTGTATTTTTTTGCGAGATTTAATGGGTTAGCTTTGTTGTGAAAACTCAGCGAGTTATGCTTGCTGGTCATAAATTATGTGTTGCTGAGAGGTAAGCTTGAATGTGTGCTCGATATTACCTGATGATGCTGTTTTGCTTGAGTTTTACTGCGTGTACAACTTTATCCAAGGAAGAATGTTTACAGAGTGATTGGTATGGCATTGGTCAACGTGATGGTGCTGCGGGGATACAAGGCCAGTCTCGTTTAAGTAATTATCAACAAACTTGTGAACAACACAATATTGCATTTGATTCTGCTCAGTATTTAGCAGGTGTTGAGTTGGGTTTACAAACCTATTGCAACAAAGATCAGGGGTTTAGCTTAGGTTCTAGTGGTAAAGCCTATGATGGTATTTGTCAAAATCATGAGGAAAAGACATTTTTGCATGGTTATGCGAATGGTTTAGCTCAAGCACGTTGTAGAACACGTCAAGAAGTGGACAACTATGAGCAAGTACTTAAAGAATTGCGCAGTCGCTCGTTTACAGTAACAGATGCTAAAGCACGTAAGCAATTAGAAGCAGATATTAACGATACAAAATCACAGTTGTTGGATGCTCGCAACGAGGCTGCAAAAGTCGATAGTTTGTATAGTCAATATTCAGAGTATCGAGTAGTAGAGGTGGCAGAGGCTGGCAATATTAGCGATGAGATTACGGAAGCAGCCTTCGATCTAGGCTTTGCAGTTTTATCGGAAAAGTTAGGAATGGATGAATGCCAGTAATTTGGTCAAAATAGACAATGTATTGTTAGTTTGCAATGCGAACGCGGAGGAGTCTATTTTGTGTTAGCACTTCATCCGCGTGCGCAAAATGACGGATTTACCACGCCAAGAAATTCTGCAACAACTTCAATCCCGCATGCTGACTTTTATCAGGGTGGAACTGCACCGCAAATAAATTATCCTTTGCCAC
>QKBZ01000410.1 GCA_003245895.1 Beggiatoa sp. | reverse complement strand
AAAAATTTTTAAAAAAAACTAACGCTGTTTTTTCTCAGACAATGCTTGCGTCAAATTAAATGCCTGCTGTAATTGTCGTTGTTGTTCTGCTTGCTGGCGTAATACTTCACTGTCCGGCGAGTTATCCGATGTCGCACTACCACCTAAATCTGTGCGGAAATTTGTCACCTTGCCTTGTACAAATTTCACCCAACGCTTGGCCTGTTCATCAAAAAACCATGTGATATGTGCGCCATCTGATTTCATCTCCTCTTGCTTTGCCGTTGGTTGTCCCCACGCCTTTTCTACCTGCGCCATACTCATACCAATTTTCACCTCGCCTGCTTCAGCCGCTGATTGCAAAGCCTGCTGCTGTTGTGAGACTGCCAAGCGTTCTTGCTCTGCTAATGCCTGCTGTTCGCTATGTTCTTGTTGCTCTTGGTTATAAATGCGGGCTTGTCGTTTTAAACGTTGTGCAACCGCTTTAGGCACTTCAAACGCTGTGTCATCCACTAAACGATGATATTCATCATAAACCTGTATCTGAGGATAATTGCTAGGATAATTGGGGTTGCGATACCAATGCGGCGCGGTGGTACTGTAATATTCTTGTCCGCTCTCAGAATGCCAGATATATAACAAGCTGGTAGGCAAAGCATTTGTAAGCTCTGAGCTAGGGCGTTCTTCCGCAGGTTGAGTGGTCGTCAAACGCTCCAACTCGGTTAACACTACTGCACCACACTGCGCTTCAGGGGCGTTTAAAGCAGTCACTTGATCACAACATTTATCACCACACACGCCGCCTTGTTGTGCGCAACAACCCGCTGCCCAACTGACTGCACAATATGCCCATAACCCTAACAAACTGAGCCACGCTATTTGTTTTAACACAGTGTTCTCCTGTTTGCTGTGTGTATCAGTGTTAAAATTCATGTAAAACCGCTCCCTCATTCAAAATCAGTCGAGAACAATATCGGCTATCGACTGGACGGGAGCCAAAACGAGTTGCCAGAGTAAGTCTCAATGTCGATCCCCAGTCATTTTAGCCAAGCGTATCAACGGTTTTTCTTTTTACACGGTCATACCGATGACGAATTTTGCCCGCCCACTTTAGGCATTTTGACCTTAGAAGAAATGTTGCATAGCCACTTGCGACAATTGGGCTATCAACGCTTAGTGTTTTATAACGGGCGGCAGAAAATTTATTTTCACGATGGTTTTTCGCGCCAAAGCAGCCGCCCCGATTTGCCCAGCGAACGCTATGAGGAGCAAGAGTCGCCGGTTTTGCCGCATATGGCGAGCGTGTCAGAGAAACATGCCCCCAGCACGGTCAGCCGCATAGGCACAGGGCCTTTAGGCAATTTCTCGCTCTTAAATGCCAGTAGCACACCAGACAGCACGCAAGTCGAAACCCGTTTATCGCCTGTCAATTTAGACAGCTTAGAAAGCTCGTTACAGCTTGGCAATATGAATGACTCTGAGGTGGTGGGCTTTATCGCCCGTTGCATGGAAGATGAGCACCTGAAAACGGCGGTCATTTTTACCGATGGCCTAGATTTTATTACCCATTTTGACGCGCCAGCACAGCGGCATATGTCCGGCGTGCTGACGCGCTGTGGCCAACTGCCTTCAAGCAATCACAATATTTATTTATTCATCTTGCCGCATACTGAGCTGCAAAATATTCGCCGTTTATTAGAGCGTCATGAATGGCATTTCCTGCTCAACCAATTTTTTGATCAAGATTATACCCCCACTCACCGCGTGATTTTCATCGGCCCACCGCGCCAAGATGAAGTGCATTATTTGCTGAACTACTGGAGCTTAAAACGCCAATTGCCTACCGCATGGCGTTATCTGCCACACAGCAGCGAACGACTGGCGCGGCAATTATGCGGCGAAGGGAAATCCTTAAAGTCTCTCAGCTATGAGTTGCAACGTTATCAAAGTCTAAATGGCACTAGCTTAGAACAACTGAGCGGAGCGACTGAGCAATTGCCCGCCTTGCAGCGCCTGCAAGGTATGCGCGGCTTAGAAGTTGTCACCGATAAAATCGAACGCTTATTAGCCCGTCATCAAGAACAAGCTCAAATACAGCCCACGAGTATACCTAATCGCAGCACGGTCGCCCGTTTATTGCCTAATGTGGCACGGGTTAGCCAACACACCAATTTGCATTTAGTGTTAAAAGGCAACCCTGGTACTGGTAAAACGACGGTGGCGCAGTTAATTGCAGAAGTGTATCGCGATGCGGGATTGCTGGAGTTAGGGCATTTAATCAAAGTGTCGCGAGAGGATTTAGTCGCCGGTTACGTGGGGCAAACTGCCATTCAAACCGCGCAAAAAATTTCTGATGCCCTAGGTGGCGTGTTATTTATCGATGAAGCCTACCGACTGAATGAAGGTGATGATAATGATTTTGGGCGTGAAGCCATTGAAACCATTATGGAAGCGATGTCGAATCATTTAGGCGCGTTTGCGGTCATCATCGCGGGTTATCCGCAAGAAATTGAGCGTTTTTTAGATGCTAACCCTGGTCTGCGTCGCCGTTTCAGTCTCGCCAATACTTTAGAGATTCCCGACTATCCGCCGGAAACCTTACACCATATCTTTTCGCAGTTAGTCACCACGCATAACCATCACATTGCGCCAGAATTAGGGCAGCGTTTGCCTGACTTTTTCGCCAATTGGCATGCCAATCGTGATGAACGCACCTTTGGTAACGCAGGTGAAGTGGTGAATTTATATCAAGAAATGGATGAACGGCGCATTGTGCGCACACGCGGCTTGCCAGATGAGCAGCGTTATCAACTGGCTGTCGATGATGTGCCAGAACGCTTACAAAGCTTTTTAGCCCCGCGCACGGCGGCTAATTTAGACACGGTGTTACATACTTTAAATAGCTTAGTTGGCCTGCCTAAGGTTAAACAAAAAATTCGTAGTTTAATCAATAGTATTAAAGTGCAGCAGTTACGCGGTGAGCAAACGCAATTAGTCGCCGGTCATTATGTATTTACTGGCAATGCAGGCACAGGTAAAAGCACGGTGGCGCGTTTGTTAGGGCAAGTGTTTTTCAGCTTAGGCTTATTGCGCAAAGGGCATTTAGTGGAAGCTGAGCGCACGGATTTAGTCGGTGGCGTGCTGCAAAGCAGTGCTATTCAAACCCGCCAATTGATTAATAAAAGTTTAGAGGGCGTGTTGTTTATCAACGATGCGCACCAGTTGATACAAGGCGAGTTAGACGAGACAGGACGCGAGGCGGTCAAAGCTTTGTTAACAGAAATGGAGCAGCAGAAAGATCGTTTATGTGTGATTTTCTCCGGTCATCCCGCCGCCATGCAGCACTTTTTACAGCAAGCCTCAGGGATTAGTGCTCGCCTTAGTGCGGAATTGCAGTTTGAGAATTATCAGGCTACGGATTTACTGGGTATTTTTCAGCACATGGCAGCGGAGAAAAACTTACAGTTGGCGGATGAACTCAGCGAGCATTTGCTGAGCATCTTTCAGCAATGGGAGACACAGGCGAATCCTAATTTTGGCAACGCTCGCGAGGTACGGCGTTTGTTAGATGAGATGATTACGCGGCAGAATGATCGTTTAGTGGAAACAGGATGTTTAGACCCTGTGTCTTTGTATCAATTGACTTTGGCAGATTTGCCGAATGTGTAGACTCTTATCTAAGTTTTTTTAGAGGGTAAAGGTGTCTGAATAACCTGAGTTTGACGAAATATTTGTTGTAAAAACAATTGGTTTCTCGTTTCCACGCGCTTTGCGTCACTGCCATTAAGTTAACTGCCATTAAGTTAAGCGTGTTTGTAGGGTGGAATAGGCGTAAGCCGTATTCCACCATGCGGTTTATAACCTGTTTTTGCTCAGCTTTTTTGCAGAAGTCTATGGTGGAATACGCTGCGCTATTCCACCCTACAACGACAACGTTTGCTTAACTTAATGGTAGTGACGTGGTTAAGTTAAGGTAACAAGATGTCGTAGGATGGGCTGACGAAGGAAGCCCATCGTTTACCGTGATGAAAGCCACGACTGATGGGCTTCGTGCCTCAGCCCATCCTACACGCAAATAAAAAACGGACTGTGTTGAGCAGTCCGTTTTTGGTTTATACACACGCCTCATTGATGATGAACAGCAACAAGTGGTTTATTTAAACAATGCCTCGCCTGAAAAACCTTCACGTTCTAAAATCTCGCGTAAGCGTTTCAAGGCTTCTAATTGGATTTGTCGCACCCGCTCGCGGGTGATGCCAATTTCCAAACCCACTTGCTCTAAAGTCGCTACCTCATCTCCGTCTAAGCCAAAGCGTCGCTCTACCACAATCCGTTGTTTTTCATTCAGTTGGGATAACCATAACTGAATATGACGCATAATATCCTCATCTTGTAACAAGATGGACGGGTCAGGGTTTTGCTCGTCAGGAATTGTATCTAACAAAGACTTTTCTGAATCCGCCGTGCGTGGCGTATCCACCGATGCAACGCGCTCGTTTAAGCCCAACATCCGCTTGACTTCATCAATCGGTTTGTTTAACTCTTGCGCTACGTCTTCCGGTGTCGGTTCTCGATCTAATCGCTGTGATAACGAGCGGGCTGCTCGTAAATACACATTGATTTCTTTCACTACGTGGATGGGTAAGCGAATGGTGCGGGTTTGATTCATCAAAGCCCGATCAATGGTTTGCTTAATCCACCATGTAGCGTAAGTCGAAAACCGGAAGCCACGTTCAGGGTCGAATTTTTCCACCGCCCGAATTAAACCTAAGTTGCCTTCTTCGATTAAATCTAATAAGGCTAAACCGCGATTCATGTAGCGGCGAGCGATTTTTACGACTAATCTTAGATTAGCCTCGATCATCCGCTTGCGAGCAGCTTCATCACCACGCTGCGCCCGTCGTGCAAATTCCACTTCCTCGGCAGGCGTTAATAACGCGGAAAAACCGATTTCGTTTAAATACAAACGGGTAGCATCGCGGTCAGTATCATCGGAAGCCGCCATTTGTTGGGTGGTGGTGGATTCCTCTGCTTCTTCAGTCTCAGTAGATAAGTTTTCCTCATCATCATCAATGAGATCCGCGTCATCAATTACTGCAATAGTATCATCTTCATCCATAGCGAACCTCACTTGCAATGAGCGTTAACGATTAACTCTATATGTTGGGGAGATACGGTAGCGGATCAACAGCTTTGCCTTGACAACGAATTTCAAAATGTAACGATGCTTGACGTTGTGTGTCTAAACCCATTTCTGCAATGGCTTGACCAGCGGTAATGCGTGCACCTTCTGCGACTAATCGCCGATTGTTATTGGCATAGACGCTTAAGAAAGCAGCATTATGCTGAATAATGATGAGGTTGTTATAACCTTGTAAACCATCACCACTATACAACACGGTACCACTGGCAGCGGCTTTAATGGATTGTCGTAATTGACCTGCAATCCGAATCCCTTTGCGTCCGCTTTCCGATACGCTGGCAGCAACGCGGCCTTGTGTAGGCCATTGCCAACTGACCGGCGGTGAACACGTACCGCGTCGAACCGTCTGTGCTTTAGACGTGGTCACCGTAGGAGTCTGCTGATACGTTTGTGCAACTTGCTTGCCACTGCTAGTGGTGCGGCGTGTCGTGGTTGTCGTCGTCGTCCGCGAGCTTGTTGGCGTTGCAACAGTCGTGGTATTGGTCAACCGTAACGTTTGGCCTACTTTCAGTGTGTAAGGCGAAGCAATGTTGTTAATACTGGCTAAGTCTTGCCAGCGCATGTTATAGCGACGCGCTATAGTGGATAAAGTATCACCTTTCTGAACAGTGTAAACGCTTGAACTGGCAAGCGGGGTAAGTTCACTCGTAGATGGCGTAGAAGCTGTAGTGAGTGTAGGGGTATTCGCAGGTGTGCCAATGGGTATCATCGTACAAGCCGATAATAAAGAGAGACTGGCACAAAGCGTTAAAATCGGGCGTAGTGGTGGTAACACGGCGAGTTCTAACTCTTAGGCAGGAAGACAGGAGTGGGGGCGATGTTGGGATAGTGCCTAAGACACTATCCCTGTCAGTCAATCATCATCGACTAAGGTGGAACAATCAGTAAGCGTTGTCCCGGATAAACGGTATACGGCATGCCGATACCATTCCAGATTGACAGTTCATGTGTGGTCAAACCATAGTCACGGGCAATGCTGGCAAGCGTTTCGTTTTGCTTCACGGTGTGAAAGCTAATCGAGCTACGTGTGCTGTTATTGCTAGGTGCACTATACGTCGTCGTCAACGCGCTGCCGCCGCCGATAGAGGCTGCACTGACACTGCCACTTGGTATGGTCAAGGTTTGCCCAACCGATAAGGTATAAGGCGGTATTAAGCCATTCACGCTGGCAATTTGCGCCACACTGCTACCATATTGACGTGCAATGCTATATAAAGTTTGTCCCGTAGCAACTACGTGCGTGCCTGAACTGCTCGTCGTTGTCGTAGGTGTAGTGACTGTTGGCGTGCTGACGACTGTGCTACTTGCACTTGCACTTAGCATTAACACTTGTCCAACAGATAAGCTATAAGGTGCTGCTAACCCATTCCAACTGGCAATTTGTGCCACACTGTAACCAGAACGGCGTGAAATGCTGTACAGCGTATCACCTGCTTGTACCACATAGGTATTGCCGCCATAGCTGACATTGGGTGTGGTGACAGTCGGTGTGGTCACTGTTGGTGTAGTTACAATCGGCGTGGTGATAGTCGGTGTAGTAACCACTGTGCTAGTAGTGCCACTTGGTGGCGAGACAACCAGCATTTGCCCAACCGATAAGGTATAAGGCGGTACTAAACCATTCCAACTGGCGATTTGTGCCACACTGTAACCAACACTGCGAGAAATGCTGTACAGCGTATCACCTGTTGAGACAACGTAATAACCTGTTTCTGTGTCAACAATCCCCGGTGTTGTTGTGCCAGTGCTGCCATTATCTACAATCGCGACAGGGCTGGAAGGCAGTGTATTATCAACCGGATACGTGGTGGTAGGTGTGGAGCTTGTGCTCCCGCCCATGGAGACTAATAATTGTTGCCCCTGACTTAAACTATAAGGCGGCTGAATATTATTCCACTGGGCAATTTGTTGCCATGTTTGACCATAAAGTTGAGAGATACCGTATAAGGTCTCACCTTGTGTCACTGTGTGATATACCGGCATGGTGGTATCAACAACAGGTGGATACGTGGTCGTCGTATCAGTACCCACAGGAATCGTGGTGGTATCGCCATCGCTAACAGTGGTATCTGTTGTGTCATCAGTAGGGCCTGGGGTCAACAAGGCACATCCGTGCAGCAAAGCGACGAGCACAATACCGGACACTTTTATGGGAGAGCATGATGGATACATAATGCAGTTAAACTCCGAGCGGGGCTGATGAAGTGCATCATCTGCTTTGGATAAATCTCCGACAAAGACCGGCAGGTTTTAGCAGTTACCGTGGTGGTTATCTAAACAAAAAACAAAGTTTGTTGAGACTGTTAGTCAGTTAAGACTAACGCAGTAAAACTGCTGAAAAACCAGTGAATTTAGCAAAATTTGCTTGTTTTATTTTTACATAAAGCCATTGTTTAAATCAACTTAAAAATTATTAACGCTAACTACTTAAAGAATCAGGCTTTTCCCGTTATCATAGCCCCATAAAAGCCTTGTTTAAGGTGCTTTTTTAAGCCTTTATGGTATTGTCTATGACACAAATTTGCGACGACTAGCACTGTGAACGTGGTCAAACTGTTAGGAACCCCGCTTAAATGAACGCCCCTATCATTGCATTTTTTAATAATAAAGGCGGCGTTGGCAAAACGTCGCTGGTTTACCATCTGGCATGGATGTATCAGACTTTAGGTTTGCGCGTGATTGCAGCCGATTTAGACCCGCAAGCCAATTTAACCGCTGCCTTTTTAGATGAAGCCCGTTTAGAAGAGATTTGGTTGTTAGACCAACAACCGCGCACGGTGTTTCGTTGTGTGCGTCCGCTCATTCGAGGCACAGGCGACATTGTGACCCCGCAATTAGAATCGATTCAAGCACGTTTAAGTTTGCTAGTGGGGGATTTACAGCTTGCGGACTTTGAGGGCAATTTAGCAGCAGAGTGGCCGGGTTGTATGGATCGCAAAGAATTGTCGTTTCGCGTTACCTCTGCGTTTTGGCGTTTATTGCAACGGGCGCAACAGCAACATGCAGCGAATGTGATTTTAATCGACTTAGGCCCTAACCTAGGCGCGATTAACCGCGCGGCTTTAATTGCAGCCGATTATGTGGTCGTGCCCTTATCGCCTGATTTATTCTCCTTGCAAGGGCTAAAAAACTTAGGCCCCACCGTGCGCCGTTGGCGGCAAGAATGGCGTGAGCGTGTGCTGAAAAATCCTGCGCCGGATTTATCATTACCCAGTGGCAATTTAAAACCAGTGGGATATATTGTATTGCAACATTTACAACATACTGTACGACCTGATCGTCCAGTTAAAGCTTATGAGCGTTGGTTGCAACAAATTGCCAGTACTTATTGGCATTCGGTGTTAAACCGCACCGATGTAGAGCCACCTAAGGATATTGCCAGCGATCCGTATTGTTTGGCCTCAATTAAGCATTACAAAAGTTTGATGCCGTTAGCACAAGCGGTGCATAAGCCTGTCTTTCAATTAAAAGCAGAAGATGGTGCTTTAGGCGCCAGCTTGCCTATGGCACAGCAAGCGCATCAGGATTTTGAATTGTTAGCGCGTCGAATTGCGCGTAATTGTAAAGCGTATCAACAACAAACGAAATGTTAACACTGTTCAAGCAGACGGTTATGCTATCGGTGACTGGCAATTCACTGATAATATAGCGTTGATAAGCTTGATATTGGGCATTCATAATAAACGCGATTTATTCTTGATACCATCAAGTCATTTACCACTAAACTATTCTTAATATTGGTGTCAATAATTCAATATTAGTGGTCAATTTCTATCGGGATTGTGTGAAAAGGCTGGCTTTGCTGAGGACACGCATAACCGCAATTCGCTTTAACCTCAATATTCACCAGACTGGCTGTAAGATTGCTTAATCTGTTTGCAATGACCTCAGTAATGAGCACCTTTAAATTTATTTGCTCCGTAAGCGATACAATTGCATGTTGAACATTCTACGAAGTCTATTAATGCAGTCTTTATATCGCCGCTTATTAAGCCTCGGTTTACTATTGCACGGTGTATTAACACTGATCTTGCTGCTTGTTTCACTATGGCATGACGATATTGTAAGACCACAATGGGTGTTACTGTATTTCATCGTGGTTATCGTGGCTGCCTTTGGCGTGGCGTGGTTATCGAGCTGGTATCTCCGGCATTTAATGCAGCGCTTAGCGCATATTGTGGCGCGGGTGCATGAAACTGGACAGGTATTGTCTTTGCCTGCTGTGCCAGTGGAAGTAGCACCGCTAACACTGGAGTTAAACCAATGTTTTCAACAGCTACAAGCCACGGAAATCACCCAGCAACAGCAACAATCGCGCTTAAATCACGCCATTGCTAGCACTGACAGTGGTGTATGGGAATGGGATGTAAATGCGGATGTCATGCAAATTTCCAGCAGTATGAAGCAATTACTCGGTTATGCGGATCACGAGTTGGAAAGCTCTATGCAGGCATGGCAGCAACATATTGACAGTGAAGATCGACACCGCGTGATTGCTGCCTTAAATGACCATGTTAAACAACAAAGCCCTAACTTTTGCCTAACCTATCGTATGTTGCACCGCAGTGAAGGCGTGCGTTGGGTGCACATGAGTGCCCGCGCCTTGCACAATGCAATGGACAAACGATGTGTTTTTGTCGGCTTGTGTCAAGATGTCACTGAAACACAACAGTTAACGCAAGCCTTACGCTGTTTAAGCAATACTTTACCATTAGCGTTAAATGAATATTGCCACACTTTATTACATGCCTTGGTGAATTTATTCAATGCAAATTATGGCGTGGTGGCTTTATTTACCTCTCCCAGCCATGAATACTTGCAACCATTAGTCATTTTGCAGCAAGAACAATGCTTAACGGCAGAAGCCTTTCAGCTTGAACAGACCGTTTATGCACAAACCTTAAGCCAAGGTTTATTGATCGTAGAGCAACATCTGCTTGGGCGTTATCCACAACAGCCCTTATTTAGTCATGCCTTGTTACAAAGTTATGTCGGTAGCTTGCTGATTTCACCACAACAAGACCGCGTATTAGGACTGGTGGCTGTTTTAGATGACAAACCCATGCAATTAAGCAGCGAACAACGCAATTTATTGTCGCGCTATGCTCGTCGTTTAGCCTTTGAATTAGAACGTGATGAAACCTTTTTAGCGACACACGCCCCTGCCTTAGTTCACTCTGAAATGAGTCATTTTGTCCCATCAGACGCTGAAAACGCGACAGAGACGACATCATCAATTGCAGATAATACGCAACCCTTTACAATATTGGTGGTGGATGATAGCGGCATTAATCGAGATATGGTCGTCAGTATGTTGAAACGCTTAGACTGTGTGTGCGACATTGCCAACAATGGACAAGTTGCGCTGAACAAACTGAAGCAACAACGATATGATTTAGTTTTAATGGATTGTGAAATGCCGGTAATGGATGGTTACACCACAACACGTCAATGGCGACAATACGAGCAAGCGCATCAACTACCCCCAATTCCTGTGCTTGCCATCACAGCGCATGCGCTTAGTGAACACCGTCAAGCCTGTTTTGATGCGGGGATGAATGATTATTTAACCAAACCCTTGCGTGTGCATGCCCTACGTGAAGCTTTAATACATTGGAAAACAAAGTCCTCTAATACCCAAACTGTTTCACCGCCGGATGATATTGTGATTGATACACATGCCTTACAACAATCGGTCGATCAAGCCCCCGTACTGGATCAAACAGTATTACATACCTTGCAAGAGGTGATGGAACTGGATGTGCTGCCGCTGTTACAACAGTTTGCGGATGCTGTGACGCAGCAAATACAAGAATTACACTATTTATTGAAAGTATCACAGGCGGAAGAAATTCGTCGGCATGCCCACCGCTTAAAAGGTGAAAGTTTTCAAATTGGTGCGATGCGTATCGGGTATTTATGGCAATGGGTAGAAACCGAAGCCAAACGCAATCAATTAGAGGCCATATCCAACTTGATTCCTCAACTCTCAACTGCACTGACTGAACTGCAAACCGCCATTCAACAGGTAGGGTTTCATGAATAATTCGGCACGCGCCAAAATTTTAGTGGTGGATGATGCGCCCTTGATCCGTGGCATGTTAGTGCAAGTGTTAAGTAAATATGGTTATGAGGTTGATACTGCTGAAGATGGACAGCAAGCCATTAATTATTTCATGGATCATCATCCTGATTTGATTTTAATGGACGCGGATATGCCAGTATTAGATGGCGTGGCAGCGTGTGCGCGTATTCGACAATTACCTGACGCTAAATATTTACCTATTATCATCGTCACCTCATTCGTCGAACGCGAATGGGTAGATCGCGCTTATGCGGCAGGTGCAACGGATTACGTTACCAAGCCGGTTAATTGGGACGTGTTGCGCAACCGCATTCACTATATTTTGCAAGCTAAGCACGCAGAAGAAGCCTTATTCGACGAGAAAGAAAAGGCCCAAGTGACCTTGGCCTCTATCGGTGACGGCGTAATCACCACCGATGCCCAAGGTCATGTGGAATATATGAACGCTGTTGCTTGTCGTCTTACCGGTTGGCGCAATGAAGAAGCGGAAGGTTTACCGCTGAGCCGTGTATTTAGCGTATTAGATGAAAACTCGCAACGCCCAATTGCTTTTCCCATTAATCGCTGTTTAGAAGAAGGTAAGGTGGTCGAATTATCCGGCAATACGGTATTAGTGCGCCGTGATGATCATCAACGCTTTGCCATTGAAGACTCAGCAGCACCGATTCGGGATCGCAATGGGTATATTATCGGCGTGGTGTTGGTGTTCCATGATGTGACTGAAAACCGCAAGATGACGCAGGAGTTATCGTATCAAGCGAAACATGATGCCTTGACCGGTTTATATAATTTACATGAATTTAAAGCCCGCTTAGACAGTTTATTAGAGCATCAAATGATGTCAGTACAGCAAGGCATACATGCTTTGGTGTATATGGATTTAGATCAATTCAAAATTGTGAATGACACTTGTGGTCACGAAGCAGGCGATCAATTATTAAAAGATGTTGCGTTGTTATTGCAACGGCGGGTGGAGAATAGTAAAGGTTTTCGGCGTGCAACCTTAGCCCGTTTAGGCGGTGATGAATTTGGTTTATTATTAGAGCATTGTGAATTAAATACAGCTTTATTAGTCGCAGATCATTTACGACAAGAAATTGAAAGCTTCCGTTTTTTTTGGGGAGACGGACGGCAAGATAAAGGTATTTTTACCATTGGCATTAGTTTAGGCTTAGTGCCGATTACCTCTTGTTCTGTAAACCGTAAAAATTTATTAGCGATGGCAGATGCCGCTTGTTATGCTGCGAAAAATGCAGGGCGTAATAATGTGCATGTGTATCAAGAAAATGATGCTGAGTTATTAGAGCGCCATAAAGAAATTAAATGGCTGACCTTAATTAATGACAATTTAGAACGTCGTCACGGTTTTGAGTTGTTTTATCAGCCGATTCGTGCCTTACATGAGGATAATAAAGGTTTACACTGCGAAATCTTTTTACGCATGGACGACCAGAACGGCAATTTACTCCCCCCTGGCGCGTTTTTGTCGGCAGCAGCGCGTTATAACTTGATGCCAACTTTAGATCGTTGGGTGTTGCAAAATGTGTTGGAGTGGCTAGAGAAGAAACCTAATTTTATCGATGAAGTTCATTTGTTAAGCATTAATGTATCAGGTTATTCTTTAGGCGATAAAAATTTCCAAGCTTCTATTATTCAGCGTTTAGAACAATCTCCTGTTTCAGCACGTAAGTTATGTTTTGAAATTACTGAAACCACTGCCATTACTAATTTAACAGGTGCATTAAGCTTTATTACTGCGTTAAAAGCTTTAGGCTGTCAGTTTGCATTAGATGATTTTGGTTCAGGTATGTCCTCGTTTGCCTATTTGAAAAATTTGCCGGTTGATTATTTAAAAATTGACGGTGATTTAATTCGCGGCATTCAAAAAGATGATATTGATTTTGCAATGGTAAAAGCGATTAATGACATCGGTCATTTAATGTCATTAAAAACGATTGCGGAAAGTGTAGAAAATGATGAGATTTTAGAGCGTTTGCAGGAGGTTAATGTGGATTATGTGCAGGGATATGGAATTGAGCGACCGCATCCGTTGCATGAGTTTGTGCCGCCTGAATAGTAGAGTCTAGTGCTATGGTTGCTTAACGTTTTATTTGCCAAATCATAGCAGTTTATATAAATTGATGACCAATTTAATCGCTATTGCACCAATAATGATAAGTCCACAAACAATAGCAAAACCTACAGCAAAATTTTTAAATTCATTTTCTTTTTCAACAGTAAACGTCACTACCATTTTTGTCGCATTTTCAGGAATATTCAATGCTGTTGAAAATGCAGTGGGAAGCTCTTTTGTTTTGCACTGGTAGGGAAAAGACGTTTCATCTAAACCAACAAAGCTTCCATTTTCATCATAGTATGATATATCACAATCATAACTTCTATTATGAGCATCATCTTTTATTTGTATCCTAGCTTGAAAATGAGGCTTTTTAATAGTTTTTTCTTCACCAGTGTCAATATCATAGTAATCTATATCACGAATTGTTCGCTCAACAACTTTGAATGAGTTTGACTCACCAATTATTTCAATTTCCATATATTGTTCCTGATTTATACTTGTTGGTTCATCCTAGCAAATAATAATGTATTTATTCAGATAACACCTTAAACTCTGGTGTAACACATTGCTTTTTAGCTTCCTTGCAAAATTTTTTGTCAAAAGTATGCATTTTGTTATCCCCACACATACACAAATGCATAGCATCGGCAAAGTCTGCGCCTAAATCATACCACTCTATGGCATTTCTGACTTCAACAGGATTTTCTATAAATAAGTTTTCAGTATTCAAAGCATTATTTAAAAAAACTGAA
>QKBZ01000388.1 GCA_003245895.1 Beggiatoa sp. | reverse complement strand
ATTAAGGGTTTATTAAATAACGCTAATAAGATATTATAAGGCTTTTATTTTTCTCAAAAATCAATATGGCTCGCACATATTGAACCCACGTAGAGAAAATCATTAGCGACTTTTCCAAAGTGGCTATCAGTGTCAGTGATAAATGCAATATAAATTGTTGTTTTATCATTGTTTCAAGAAAATACTGTGTATTAAGTAAAGCTTGTACACTGTGTAATAGCCTGCAATTTATTCAGGATAGAACACATATAGCAAGCCTCATGACACTTAATAAACAGATTAGGGTAGATTGGCTCCGCGCCACACATTTTTATCAGCACTGGTATTTTTTTAGTAAATGTAAAAAATGGGTGTGTTTTTGATTAAAAGGGCGTAGCCATGTCCGAAAAAAACAACTCACACACTATAAAAAATTTTCGTAGGTTGGATAAGGCGTTAGCCGTCATCCGACGTTGGGTTTTGTGCCGATTTTGCATAGCCCTCGTAATGCTTTCCTAGAGAGTTAAGGTATCGACATTAGTGTTTTCTCGTTCCCATCGTCCCGATCACTGCCATTAAGTTAAGTGGTCTTGTAGGGTTTGCGCCGCGTCCTTTTGCGGTGCGAACGCGGAGAAGTCTGCATGATGTTAGAACTTCTCCGCGTGCGCAAAATGCCGAGAAAGTGTATTGCGACACATAAACTCAGTGGCGGCATTTCGCACACCCTACAAGCGTGCATGTCTTTAACTTAACGGCAGTGAATCAAACACTCACTGTCGCATGACGCTTCGCTTATGCGACCTACAGGCATTTTTGATGCAGCATTTACTCACTACATAATTGGAAAAGTCTTGTGTTAACCCTCAAACCATAGAGGTTTTGACATGAGCGAAGATGTCGTCACCGTCACCGACTACGAAGTCGGCCAAGACAATGTCAATGTACTTGGGCTAGACATTCATAACCCTGTATTTTTCATTTCAGGGCTAGCGATTGTGGCCTTTGTTGTCTTTACATTAATGTTTCAAGCAGAAGCAAACGCTTTTTTTACCGCGTTGCGCCCCAGTATTACTAAAACCTTTGACTGGTTTTTCCTCTCTGCGGGCAATATTTTTGTTTTATTCTCCTTAACCTTAATCCTCACCCCATTAGGCCGCATTCGTCTAGGTGGACAAGATGCTACACCAGATTATGGCTATGTCGGCTGGTTTGCCATGTTATTTGCCGCTGGTATGGGCATCGGCTTGATGTTCTTCGGCGTATCTGAACCGCTCTCGCACTTTAATTCCTCAATGGGCGGTACCAGCCTCGCAGACGGCTTGCGTACAGACTGGGCACCTCTAGGTGCTGCAATGGGCGATGTCGATGCAGCGCGCGATTTAGCAATGGCTGCGACCATTTATCACTGGGGCTTACACCCTTGGGCAATTTATGCCGTTGTAGGCTTATCCTTGGCCTTTTTCGCCTATAACTACCAATTACCTTTAACCTTACGCTCAGCGTTTTACCCGCTGTTTGGTGAGCGTGTATGGGGCTGGACGGGTCACATTATCGACGTGTTAGCCGTGTTCGCCACCTTATTCGGTCTTGCCACCTCGCTGGGCTTTGGCACACAGCAAGCCTTAGCAGGCTTTGAATTCTTATTTGGCACCGGCAAAGGCGCGATGGCACAAATCATCTTAATTGCTTGCATTACTTCTATGGCAACCATTTCTGTAGTGCGCGGTTTAGATGGTGGCGTAAAAATCCTGTCCGAAATCAATATGGTAATGGCTTTATTATTGTTGATTTTCGTCATTGCCTTTGGCCCTAGCGCCGAAATTTTAAGCACTATCCTCAGTGGTGGCGTGGCTTATGTGAAAGAATTAGTGCCGTTATCCATGCCATTTGGACGCGAAGACAGCAACTTTTCTCAAGGCTGGACTTCTTTCTACTGGGCATGGTGGATTTCTTGGTCGCCATTCGTCGGTATGTTCATTGCGCGGGTGTCTCGCGGTCGTACCGTGCGAGAATTCGTATTTTGTGTGATTTTAGTACCGACCTTGTTAAGCACTATCTGGATGGGCGCGTTTGGCGGCACAGCGATTACCCAAGTAATTGCTAATACCAGCAGCAGCTTAGCCTCTGCACCGTTAGAGCTAAAACTGTTTGAAATGTTCCAGCATTTACCTTGGACGAGCATTTTATCGTTCATCGGTATCATTTTAGTCTTGGTGTTCTTCGTCACTTCTTCCGATTCTGGTTCCTTAGTCATCGACACCATCACCGCAGGCGGCAAAGAAGATGCACCCATTCCACAACGTGTGTTCTGGTGTACGTTTGAGGGTTTAGTTGCGGCTGTGCTGTTATTAGTTGGTGGTAAAGAAGCCCTCAGTGCCTTACAAGCCATGACCGTTTCTACAGGGCTGCCTTTTGCAGTGGTCTTGTTGGGAATGTGTTTTAGCTTATTTTTGGGGCTGATGAAAGCGCATAACGCTTTGAAACAAGAGACAGTAACGGCTTAGCGTTGGCATAATCTTGTAGGGCGGATAAGCGAAGCGTCATCCGCCTTAAGTCGCTTAACCTTCAACAGTATTATACGAAGTTAACGGCGGATGACGGTTAACGCCTTATCCGCCCTACAGGTGCTTAACTTAATGACCGTAGGCAGCATACGCCAAAAGTCATACAAAACTGATAACAGATAAGGGTTAACGCCTAATCAATCCTCCCTCACGCCCTTTTCAAAGTGCGCTAATTATCCTCTCAAATCGATAATTTAAAATTTAAGCA
>QKBZ01000142.1 GCA_003245895.1 Beggiatoa sp. | reverse complement strand
ACTTAATCCAATCTAATTGCTTTACATCAACTGTTTTGTACTTTATTTTCTTCATCGAGAGAACGCCTGTTTTGTCTGTAGTAGGACTGGGGACTTTATCCTATTCGGGCGTTCTCTTTTTTTTGTACTATAGCTGACTACAACTTCCGGCTTTAACTCCCCTCCCGCTCCAACCGATAATCCACATACGCCTCATCCCGTAACTGACGTACCCAAGTATTCAACTCCTCCTCGATCTTACGCTCGCGGATTTGGCGGGCAGCCTCGGTGCGGCGGGCTTGTTCAGTATTATCATGCTCGCGGCGTTGCTCGACGGAAATGATATGCCAACCGAAACGGCTCTTAAACGGTGTGCTGACTTCACCCTCGCTTAAACCATCCATCACTTCCTCAAACTCTGCCACCATCTCACCAGGGTTGACCCAACCTAAATCACCCCCTTTAGCCGCAGAACCTAAATCATCAGAAGATGCACTCGCTAACTCAGCGAAATCTTCACCATTTAACACCCGATAACGTAACTCGGTTAAACGACGTTTTGCCTCAAAATCAGACACCAACTCATTGGTTTTCAGCAAAATATGACGCGCTTTAGTCTGCGTCACCACCTGCTTACCACCGCGCATCTCTGCCAATTTGATGATATGGAAACCACTGGAATTGCGTAACAAATCGCTCACCTGACCCACTTCCATTCTTAACACTGGCTCTAAAAAGAAGCTAGGCATTTGTGCTGCACTACGCCAACCTAAATCACCACCTTCTAACGCCTGCTGACTATCAGACACACCGATGGCGACCTCTTGGAAATTCGCGCCTGATCTCAAACGCGCTAACACATCCTCCGCTTTCGCCTGCTTCTCGGCAATCTCCTCCGGTGAAGCGGCTTCTGGGGTGGCAATCAAAATATGGTATAAATGGTATTCAGAATTGATCGCGCCTTGCTGCAACTGGTTAGCAAGGAAATTCTCAATTTCCTTATCGGTAATATTGATTCGGCTCACCACCTGACGCTGTTGCAAACGACGCACTAACAACTCGTCGCGCACATCTTCCCGATACTTAACAAAGCTGACCCCCTCGCGCTCTTTCTGCTCGCGAAATGCCTCTAAACTTAACTGATCTTGTCTCGCTAAATTGCGCAATGTCTCGTTTAAAGTAGTGTCGTCAACCTCTACCCCAGTGCGCTGCGCCAACTGTAACTGCAAGCGCATCATGATCATATTTTCTAATACCTGACGCTCAAACTCGGCATCAGATGGCAAACTGATATTTTGTGCGGTCAAGCGCGTGCGGGTTTGACGCACTTGCTCTTGTAATTCGGTATAGACAATCACCTCATCATTCACCACAGCCACCACATAATCTAACATTTGCGGCTCTTCGGCGAAGACGTGAACACTGAGCAACATGCCTAACACTAACATCCAACGATGAAACACGTTTTTTTAACCTCTTCAATCTTTCTTTAGGTTTTCTGGCACCCACACGAGGCGCGTCACTGTCATTAAGTTAAGCAATGTTGGCGTGTAGGATGGGCTGACGCAGGAAGCCCATCAGTCGTGCCAACCGATTAAATCAATGGCTCGGTAAACGATGGGCTTCCTTCGTCAGCCCATCCTACGACATCTTGTTACCTTAACTTAATGGCAGTGACAAGGCGCATGGGAACGAGCAAAATATGCTGTATCTAATCGGTGCTTTAAGCCGCACGCACCAAGTCCACTAAGGCTTGGCAGGCTTGTTCAATGCCCTGTTGTACTTGAGCAATTGAGGCCGACATCATATAACAAGGGCTGCTAATAATGCGATGCGTTTTATCAACCACAATTTCATTCACTGGTGCCATCACCGCATGCGCACCCGTGGCCTGTAAACCGTCGCTAATGGCTTGAATATCATAAGGCGAATCGGCTGCCGTTGTGCCCACAGTCAAACTCACAGATACGCCACTATCTTGCAGGGCTTTCGCCACCACCGCAGGCGACATGCACAGTGCAGCTAATGGTTTTTTCGCTTTCACCACGCTGACAATAAACTGTTTTATCTCTTCAGCAATATCACCATCAGGGCCTTGAAATGCCCATTGACTGAAATTTTTCGCCACACCAAAACCACCGGGCATCACTACCGCGTCAATCTCAGCTAAATCCAACTCGTTTAACGCCTTGATATTGCCACGCGCGATGCGGGCGGCTTCGACTAATACATTGCGTGTTTCGGCTTGCTCGCTGCCGTCCAGATGGTTCACCACATGATGCTGTGAGAGGTTAGGTGCCGTACAAATCACCTCTGCGCCTAATTTATCTAAGGCTAACAGGGTTAACACTGACTCATGGATTTCCGCACCATCGTAGACACCGCAACCGGACAATAAAACCGCAATTTTCATAAACCATGACTCCTTAAAGTGAGACAACTGATTGCTATTGTGTAAAGTAGCGGCAACTGTAGCATTAAATGCGCAAGACACGAAACCACACGACAGCGATTCCTATAATTAGGCTTGGACAGTTGCGCTTGAACCCAACATAATGAAGAAAACGCTGCACTTAAGACAGCCACCAAAGGAGAGTAGAGCCGATGCAACCACAATCTGAACCGCAAACAGATTTTGCAGCTACCAATGCTGCCCTAGAAGAAACCGCGCCTAATATGCGCCCGTTAAATTCGCTCGCTGGCCAATTGTTATATTGGATCGGTGTAGCCGTGTCGCTGATTCATTTATATTTAAACACGTTTGGCACTATGTCAGAGTTGTGGGGATCAGCTTTACATTTTGGCTTGTTTGGCTTAATGGCTGCCCTGTTATTCCCCGCCGCACAACGCTGGCGTGAGCACTCTAGTTGCCTAATCATCGATTTAGTGGTCGGTGGCCTAGCTTTAGGCTGTGCCATTTATTTAATCTTTGCCGAAGTGCCGTTATATCAACGCGGACAATATTTTATTTGGAGCGATTGGGTAATGGCTTGTTTAGCGGTAGGGCTGGCGATGGAGTTAAGCCGCCGCACCACTGGCTTAATCATTCCCGTTTTAATGCTGATCGCACTGACTTATGTTGCATGGTGGGGACGTTATTTAGACGGCGTGTTCCAATTCCCTGGTTTAAGCTGGGAGACAACGCTGTTTCGTAGCTATTTCAGCACCACCGGCATGTTTGGTACTATCGCCAATATTTCCGCGACTTATGTATTTATGTTTATTTTGTTCGGTGCCTTTTTGGTGAAATCCGGCGCGGGCGAATTTATCATTCAATTATCGCGGGTAATGGTAGGCAAATTGGTCGGCGGGCCGGGCTTAGTCGCCGTGGTCGGTTCTGCCATGATGGGGTCTATCTCCGGTTCTGCGATTGCCAACACCGTTTCAACCGGTGTAATCACCATTCCGATGATGAAACGCGCAGGCTTTCCCGCTCGCTTCGCCGCAGGCACTGAAGCCGCCGCCTCAACCGGTGGGCAGTTAATGCCGCCTGTAATGGGTGCAGGTGCATTTATCATGGCGAGTTATACCCAAATCCCTTATTTAGACATCATCGCCGTCGCCTTACTACCCGCGCTGTTATATTTCCTCTCCATGATGTTTTTCGTGCGCATTGAAGCCCGCCGCCAAAATCTCATCACTTTTACCGATGCTGAACAGCCGCAATTATGGCCGGTGTTAAAACAAGGCGGTTATTTATTAATCCCATTAATCGTGTTAGTGGGCTTGTTGATTTACGGTTATACACCGACTTACGCCGCCGGTTTCGCCATTTTATCGGTAGTCGTCACTTCGTGGTTAGTGCCGAATCGACGCATGAATGTGCGTGATATTTTGGACGCTTTGGCCTTAGGGGCGCGTAATATGACCGGCACTGCGGTGTTATTGGTCGCGGTCGGCATCGTGATCAATGTGATTAGCACCACCGGCATCGGCAACACCTTTTCCTTAATGGTCACAGAGTGGTCTAGTGGCAGTCTGTTAATTATGCTGGTGTTAGTCGCCTTAGCCTCTTTGGTGTTAGGCATGGGCTTGCCGGTCACCGCTGCTTATATCGTATTAGGCACTTTATCAGCCCCCGCCTTATTTGAACTGATCACACAAAACCACATGATTACCGCCTTTATGCACGGTGATGTGCCAGAAAATGCGAAAACCTTATTAATGTTATCGCTGACACCAGAGCAATTAACCCTGCTCGGACAGCCAATGTCGCAGCAAATGGCAATGGATTTAGTCGCCACTTTACCGCCGGAATTGTTCAGCATCGTGCGCGACAATATGTTGCCTGCGGCCTTGCTAAGCACTGCTTTATTATCCGCCCACATGATTATTTTCTGGCTCTCTCAAGACAGCAACGTGACTCCGCCAGTGTGTTTAACGGCCTTTGCTGCGGCAGCTATCGCAGGCAGTTCGCCCATGCGTACTGGTGTGACTGCGTGGAAAATTGCTAAGGGTTTGTACATCATGCCGGTCTTGTTTGCTTATACCGCTTTTCTCGGCAACGACCTCACGGTGAGTTTAAGCATTTTTGGTTGGGCAATTTTCGGCGTGTATGCGTTGGCGGGTGTGCTAGAAGGTTGGTTAGAAGCACCCATTTCATGGTTAGAACGCGGTTTATTGTTGGGCGCAGGTGCTGCGTTGCTGTGGCCTGAGTTGGAGTGGTTTTATCGGCTGCTGGGCTTAGCGGTATTGGTTGGGGTGTTTATGTGGTCGAAACGACGGGCGGGGCAAGTTGTGATGGCAAGTGCTGACATTGCTTAGTCATACGTTATTTTGTCATACATCAATTTTATACTGTCATGCTTTATTCACAACCTCTCTGGTAGTAAACATGAAAAAAGCATGGCTTATCGCGGGCTTATTTAGCTTGCTTGTTGGTTGCAGCACATTACCGATCCTCAATGTCGAGAAACCTGTGCCTAGTATGGTAAATGAGCAACCGATGTCAATTGAGACGGTAGAGCAAGTGATTTTAAGCTCAGCAGATAAACTGAACTGGACAGCTAAAGTCGTGCAAACCGGCTTAATTGAAGCCAGTATCAAAGAAGGTGATGCACAAGGCGTGGTTGATATTAATTATAATCAAGACACCTTTAGCATTCAGTACAAAGACAGTGAAAACTTAGGCTATACCGGCGAAGTGATCGACAATACATACAATATGTGGGTGTTTCACTTGATGCGGATGATTCAGAAGGAGTTGGATAGCGTTAGTGAAGTTAGCTAGCCATTAGCTTCGCGTAGGATGGGTAGAGGCGCGCCTGTAAATTTGTTTCGATCACAAAATTCTCTCGCGCCGAAACCCATCATATCATGCTGCAAAATGATGGGTTTCGCTTTGCTCTACCCATCCTACACAGTGACTTTCTCTATTTAAACACCCCACTCCACCAACACCCGCTCCCGATTCAACGCCAACCATTGCAGCGCAATAATCGCAGGCGATGAACTAATTTTACCCTCTGCCAGCCACGTTAACGCCTGCTCACGGCTGACCACATGCACCTTAATATCTTCTTGCTCATCATCTAAGCCATGAACGCCGCCGACGCTACTGCTATCAATACGCCCGCAAAATAAGGCCATCGTCTCGGTTGTACCACCGGGGCTAACATAGGCTTGATACATCGGCATTAATTCAGACACGGTGCAACCGGCTTCCTCTTCCATTTCTCGACGCGCCACGTCGTCCAAACTTTCGCCTTGCTCGATAATGCCTGCCACGATTTCCAATAACCACGGATATTGCCCAATCGCTGCGGGGCCAATGCGGAATTGCTCGATTAACACCACTTGATCCAATACCGGATCATAAGGTAACACTGCCACCGCGTGACCGCGCTCAAACACTTCGCGCATCACATTGTCATGCCAGCCACCGGCAAAGCAACTGTGTTTGATGCGATAGCGCACGATTTGGAAATAGCCGTCATAAGCCACGTCGCGGGTTAAAATTTCGTATTGTTGTTGAGGCGCATCAGTAGACATAAGGTAAATCCTATCGCGGCGAATGGGTTAAGGTTTGCGCGTCACAGCGGACGAGACAAAAGGGATTTTTAATAAGTGGTGTAACTGTAAATAGTGCGGCTCTCGAAAGCGATCTAAGCCGATTTGCATGCCTAAATGACCGTGTGCAGGCTGCGCACGATAAGTGCCGCACCAGCGATCCCAGCAAGATAAATTAAAACCGTAATTGCTATTGGTTTCTTCAAACAACACGGAATGATGCACGCGGTGCATATCCGGTGTCACTACGAAACGTCGCAACAGGCTATCGACACGCGCAGGCAACACGATATTGCTGTGATTAAACATCGCCATACCATTTAAAATCACTTCAAATAGCAACACGGCGACCGCTGGCGTACCAAGCAAAACAATCGCAGTGAATTTAATCAGCATGGATAAAATGATTTCAATCGGGTGAAAACGTGCGCCAGTCGTGACATCAATATCTACATCGGCATGATGCACGCGATGCAAACGCCATAGCAGTGGAACGCGGTGAAATACGACGTGTTGCAGATAAATCAGGAAATCTAAGGCGATGATGGCGAGCAATACGCTCAGCCAGAGAGGGAAGGGGAGTTGATTTAACACTCCCCATTGTTGTTCGCTACACCCTGCGGCGACACTGACTGCCGTCATGGGTAACACTAAGCGCACACAGATAGTATTCAAAATCACTAAGCTGATGTTATTAAACCAACGTGTGAACTTAGCGGCTGTTAAAGTCCGTTTAGGCGCGAGGAGTTCCCAACTTGCCATCACGAACAGTAAAGTGAAAAAACTGCTTAAACGAATGATGGTTGCATGTTGCAGTAACCAATCGTTGATAAACTGCATAATGACAACCGTAATTAACGATTACTTTGATAATGGGGGCATGTTTCTGGGTCTTGACAACTGCCGTAAATATACAAGCAATGATCTTTGATATTAAAGCCTTTTTTATCTGCTATTGATTCTTGTCGTTGTTCAATAACTTCATCGGTAAATTCTTCAATATGACCACAAATCACACACACGATATGATCATGGTGTTTGCCTTCATTTAATTCAAAAACCGATAACCCACCTTCAAAATGATGACGAATCACCAACCCTGCGGTTTCAAATTGGGTTAATACTCGATAAACCGTTGCTAAGCCCACATCATCGCCTGAATCCAACAGTGCTTTATACACATCTTCAGCACTCATGTGGCGTTGCTCACTGCGCTCTAACAACTCAAGGACGCGCACGCGGGGAAGCGTTGCTTTGAGTCCTACTTTTTTAAGCTCATGACTTTCCATCCAAAAATACTCCGCTGCCCAACGAAATCGGTGTGTTTTTGCGCACAATCGGTTATGATGTTAAGTTGATATTATTGAGGTTTACGGACAATAATGCAAAAATTTTTCTTTTTCAGCATCGCAATCAGTTTTCTTTTATCAGGTTGTGCCGTTTATAAAATTGATATTCAGCAAGGTAATGTGGTGACACAAGAACAACTGAATCAATTAAGTGCCGGTATGTCTGCGCAGAAAGTACGCTTTATTATGGGAACGCCCTTATTAGTCGATACTTTCCATTCTAAGCGCTGGGATTATTATTATAGTTTTAAAGCTGGGCATCAAAACCGTGAGCAACGCTTAGTTTCGCTGTATTTTGATGACAGTGGCTTTTTAAACAGCGTTGGAGGGGATGTGGTGATTCAAGCGCGTGATCCCAATACTACGCCAGTGCCTGAGCCAAGCAATGATCGTTTACCGATTTTATAATGCTGTCATGCGGCTGAGTCTGCATGCTCAGCCGCGTGTTTAGCGTTTAGGAGCAGGCATGAGTACACCCGATCCCTGCATTCAGGTCACGGAATTAACAGCACTTTTCCAGAGAGTATATCAGCAGCGCATGCAAGATATGCCAATGGTCAATCCTGCGCTGTGTGTTGAGGCGGTCGGTTTTCGTCCGTGGACAGATCGCTGTATCGGTATTTTAATCACGCCGTGGTTTATGAGTTTGATCGCGTTATTGCCTTCTGATGAAGGCGTGTCGCCGCCCGCCACCGATGAAAAATGCCATTATCAATTCCCATCGGGTGATTATGATTTTTTAGTCTGTTATGACGAACAATTCGGTCTTTACCACAGTTGTTCGCTGTTTTCCCCAATGTTTGATTTTCCCTCCCAAGAACTCGCCCAACAAACGGCACTCGCGGTGCTAGATTTGCTGTGGCAAGCCCCTGAAGGTGCGCAACCTGCACAAGCTCCCCGTGTTGAAGCGACCGGCAAATTGTCACGCCGTCAGTTATTGCGTGGCTTGCGTTCTGAAGATAAGCCTTAACATTAGCTTATTAGTTACGCAGAACTTAAAAGCCATTGCCTTCTGGTAGGTCGGATAAGGCGCAAGCCGTCATCCGACATTGCTAGCGGTATGTTGTAGGGTTTGCGCCGCGTCCTTGTGCGGTGCGAACGCGGAGAAGTCTACAAGCTTTTAACTTATGGCAGTGAAACAAAAGCCAAATGTCGGATGACGGCTGTCGCCTTATCCGACCTACAACTGCTAAACATCAACCTCAACTGCGTAACCCTTTTAAAAACAAAAGGAAGTGTTATGCGCACGTTGATTATTATCTTATCAAGTATTGCCTTAGTATTAGGACTGTGGTTGCAATTCAGCTTATCGCCAACACGTCAACCCGCACCACCTATGCCTGCACCCAGTATTGAGGGCTTATTGTGGCCGCAAAGTCGTCCTTTGCCAGCATTTCAGCTTACTGATCAACATGGGCAGGCTTTTGGCCTTGAGCAATTAAAAGGGCATTGGTCGTTGTTGTTTTTCGGTTATACCCATTGCCCCGATGTGTGTCCGATGACTTTGGGCATTTTGCGTGCGGTTAAACAGCAATTGCTGACACAACAAGAAGTGGTCGCCAATACGCAATATGTGTTTGTTTCGGTTGATGGTGAACGCGATACGCCAGAGGTGTTAGCGCAGTATTTACGCTATTTTGATCAAGATTTTATCGGTTTAACCGGCAGTGCTGAGGCGTTAAAGCCCTTAACGGATAAGTTAGGCATTGTGTTTATGCAAGTGCCTGTCGCTGAAACTGATAACACAGAAAGCACTGATAATTATTTTATCGATCACACCACCTCAATCGTTTTAGTCGATCCTAAAGGCCGCATGATTGGCATATTTTCCAGCCCGCATAAAGTTGAGGATTTTAGCCAGCGTTATGTGGCGATGCGCCAATTTTTAGCCGAGCATGAAACACCATGAAATACTGTTTTCTTGTTTGTTTATGGCTGCTTTGTGGTCTAGCACAGGCTGCTGAACCTTTGCTACAGATTAACGAGGCATGGGGGAGAGCGATGCCGCCGACGCTAAAAGTCACTGCTTTGTATATGCAGTTATCTAATTCATCGGCTGAACCCGTGGTGATTAAGCAGGCGAATAGTTCTAGCTGTGGAATGCTGCAATTTCATCAGAGTTTTGAAGAAGAGGGCATTATGCGCATGCGGATGTTAGATAACTTAACAGTGCCTGCACAAGAAACACTGAGTTTGCAGCCGAATGGTATTCATATTATGTGCTTGAATGCCACTATGCCATTAACTGAAGGCTCGGTGATTGAGTTGACGTTACAGTTTGTTTCTGGTGAGAGCCAAGGGGGGTCTGTGCTTTTGTTGGCGCCTAGTGCTATTAAGTGATTGTATTGAGCTGGCTAGTGTGTAGGGTGTGCGAAACGCTGCCGAGAAGTTAGTTTTGTCTCCAAGCTTCGGCAGCGTTTTGCCCACCAGACAATTCATGAACAAAATGAATACTTAATTTCAATTATTATTTTATTTTTCGGGTTGTTTTACATCTTTTTCTTCTTCATCAAAAAAATAGTCATAAGCAAAATAACCAGCACCAGCAACAGCCGCGCCTGCACCAACGACTGCTACAGGCACAGCCCACACAGGAGCAGTGCTAACACCGAGAATAGTTGCCGCAGATGCACCTAGCCCTCCAGCCAGAGAACCAATTGTAGCACCAGCGACTGTCGCTGACGTACCTATACCAACTCCAGCCCCCACTGCACCTACAGCGACTAATGGACTTGCAGCCGCTGCGGCTGCACCAACTACGGCTCCCCCAGCAACGCCTGCTGCTACTGTGCCGATACTCGCAGTAGTCGCTGTAGCTGCCGCAACTGTACCTATTGTTGCAGCAGTAGCACCAGCAGCTACAGCAGAACCAGCCACTACCTTTTTCTGATTGTCCTCATCCTTGAAAAAATTTAGTGTACTATCCTTATATTCTCCCACTTGGTTCTTAAACGCATCCCAATATGAATATTCTTCAGCATAAGAAGAACTGCTGATAAAAAACAATAATAAATATAAAAATGACTTATTCACTATATTTTTCCCACTGTCCAATTTTGAAAAAATGCAAGGTGCTGGACT
>QKBZ01000260.1 GCA_003245895.1 Beggiatoa sp. | reverse complement strand
AATGACAACACGAAATACTCCGATGAAAAAAGCATTTTTTCAAAGTGGAAGTTTTCGTGTACCTATTGCCGAGTGTTTTCTTTTTATTTTGGCTATTGACTGGGTTATAACAGGGCGGATAAGGCGCAAGCCGTCATCCGCCATCAAGCGCTGCACGTTGTCAGAACGCATGATGTATATGTAGAGCTGAGTTCGACGAAATATTTGTTGTAAAAACAATTGGTTTCTCGTTCCCACGCGCTTTGCGTGGGAATGCAGTCACGACGCGCTGCGTCGTGGGTTTGTTCCAAGATCGAGCTAAATCCATCGTTTAGTTCACTCGTGACGTAGCACGTCACGACTGCATTCCCAAATGGCATTTGGGAACGAGAAGCATAGTTTTGTTTTTAATAAAAATTTTTGTCGAACTCAGGTACACAGGACTTGGTGGGCAAAACGCCGATTCAAGTCAGAGACAAATTTAACGACTCGGCGGCGTTTCGCACACCCTACATCATCTTTTTGCGTAACGTGAGTAATTCAGACAATAAGCGTCACGGCGGATGACGGCTTACGCCTTATCCGCCCTACAAGACACTTATTCTGCTGGTTTATCGCCAGTACTTTCCATCGCTTCGCCAGCTTCTTTCATTGCATCTTCAGTGGCTTTTTTAGCATCTTCATAAGCACTAGAAATCGCGTTTGCAGTGTCAGTGGCTGCGTTAGACGCTTTTTCCTTCATGTCATCCATTGCTTCGCCTGCGCTGTGTGCAGCCGCATCTGCTTTTTCTTGTAAGCTTGCCGCTGCTTCATCCAGTTTTTTGCCCATGCTTTCAGCAGGGCCTGCACTGCTTTCTGGAGCAGGTGCCGCTGGAGGCGGTGGTGGTGGCGCATCTTCGCTGCAACCTGCAACACCTAAACCGACTAAAGCTGTGAACATCAATGGCAACATGAATTTTTGAGAGCGCATTAGTTTTTCTCCTAAATATAAACAGTTAATCAAAAACGCTGAGGGACTCTGTTGTTATCTAATCGTGTTCAGTTCGTCCTGAACTGACACCGAAGCTTATCAACTGCGACCGCGTCCAGCGTGCATCACTAGCGAAACCACTATGGCGATCAGCATAATGAAAAACAATACTTTGGCCATCCAAGTCGCAGCACCTGCGATCCCGCCAAAGCCTAATAAACCAGCGATTAAGGCAATAATTAAAAAAGTGACAATCCAAGATAACATGCTCATGCTCCTGTTGAAGTGACAGGGATTTAAAAGCGTTATCTCGTTTAAGGCAGACTTGATGCCAAACTGTTAACTATTTGTTTATATTTTATTTGTTTTGCTAAAGTAGCTTGTAGGCGGGGGCAAATCAGCAGTGTGTCGGTTGAAAAGCCCCGACAAGGTTAGTGCTTTAAAAGGTGTTGTTTACTTAGTATCGGCGGTATTGCGTAAATGCTCGGCGGTATGCCAAAACGTCATTTCTAAATCGACTTGCACGTCTTTAGGCAACTGTAAATCAGCCATCGCTTGGAACATGCCTAATAACCACTGATCGCGCATACGGCTATCGATTTTGAACGGTAAATGGCGCATGCGTAGGCGTGGCTCGCCGTGCTTTGCTTGATATAAATCAGGGCCGCCTAACCAACCCGTTAGAAACTCAAACAATACATTGCGAATCTCAGTGAGATCAGAACCGTGCATGGCACGTAACTCGGCTAACTCAGGCATGCTGTCCATACGGTCATAAAACTGATCTACTAATTTTCTTACGCCGGTTTCGCCACCTAAACGCTGATATAAACTCGGTGCTTGAATTGTCACAGCCATGCGTGTACTCCTAAAAACAAAGATAGAGTTGATGCCTTCCAACTTGTCACTGCCATTAAGTTAAGGCGACAAGATGTCGTAGGATGGGCTGACGAAGGAAGCCCATCAGTCGCGTCAACCAATTAAATCAAAGACACGGTAAACGATGGGCTTCCTTCGTCAGCCCATCCTACAATGAGAAAAATGCTTGATGTCGGATGACGGCTATCGCCTTATCCGACCTACAAAATATGCTTGTTAATGCGTATCCTGAGCCGGATTCGCCGCAGGCGGTTTTTTCTCTGCCGCTTCCTCATCACCCCCCGTCATCATTAACGGATTATTCAGCAAATAAAAATCCATTACTTCGCGGGCGATAGGCGCAGCAGTACTACTACCACCCCCACCATTTTCCACAATAACGGCAACCGCAATGCGCGGCTTATCCAAAGGGGCAAACGAGATAAACCAAGCATGGTCGTGTAAGCGTTTATCTAAGCGAGCGGCGTTATAGCGTTCATCTTGCTTAATACCAAACACCTGTGCAGTCCCTGTCTTACCGGCAAACCGATACGCCGCTTTTTTCGCCACTTTACGCCCAGTGCCTCGACTGCCATAAATCACCGCTTCCATCCCACCAATAGCTTGGCGCCAAAAGTCGTCTTGTTTGACCCGCACTTGATCTCGTTGCTGAGCAGGGACGACTTCACTGTTCTGACTGCTGGCTTCTTCAAGCGCAAAGGCAACACGCGGCTGTAAAAACTGGCCGTGTGTACTTAAGGTCGCGGTAGCCACTGCCAACTGCAAAGGTGTGGATAAGACAAAGCCTTGTCCAATTCCTGCGATTAAGGTTTCACCAGGGTACCACGGCACTTTGCGCACCCGTCGTTTCCATTCGCGTGACGGCATTAAACCGGATAATTCACCGTTTAAATCAATGCCTGTTTTTTCACCAAATTTAAAACGGGTGAGGAAGGTGTGTAAGCGGTCGATGCCTAAGTCATGGGCTAAGTCATAGAAATATACGTCACACGATTGCTCGACAGCATGGTGAAAATCCATAAAGCCGTGCCCGCTGCGTTTCCAATCTCGATAACGGTGCGATTGCCCTTTTAGTTGATACCAACCAGGGCACCACGTGCGTGAATGTTCGGTGCGTACGCCATATTCCAAACCGGCTAAACCGACAAATGGCTTAATGGTTGAACCAGGGGGATATTGTCCACGCAAGGCACGGTTATATAACGGTCTGTCTGGCGAGTCACGCAATTCATGATAGGTTTTAACATCAATACCGCCAACGAATAAATTCGGGTCGTAAGTCGGCATACTGACCAAGGCTAACACCGCGCCATTTTGCGGATCGATGGCGACAATAGAGGCACGCTCCCCGCGAATCAACTCCTCGGAGAAACTTTGCAAGGCCATATCGACGTTTAAATATAAATTCTTCCCCGGAATGGGCGCACGCCGTTCCAACACGCGCAACACCCGCCCGCGCACATCGGTTTCTACTTCTTGATAACCAACTTGACCGTGTAAGTAAGATTCATAAGATTTTTCCACCCCTGTTTTACCGATGTAGTTACTACCGCGATAATTTGAGTGGTCAATCACTTTTAACTCTTGCTCGCTAATACGTCCCACATAGCCAATTACATGCGCGCCGCTTTCATGTAGCGGGTAATAACGGCTTAAATCGGATTCGATACTAACGCCCTTAAAACGGAAACTTTGCACCGAAAAACGCGCCACTTCATCTTCTGTTAAACGAAAGCGTAATGGCACAGGGTCGAAACGGCGAGTGCGGCGCAGTTGTTGTTTAAAACGGCTGATGTCGTTGTCATCAATATCGACAATGGTTCTTAAATCCGCAATGGTTTTATCCATGTCTTCGATACGCTCAGGGATGAGTTCTAAGCGATATGAGGCACGGTTTTCCGCTAATAACACGCCATTGCGGTCGAAAATCAAGCCACGGGTGGGCGGCAAGGGCAAAATTTTGAGTCGGTTGCTTTCCGATAAAGTGGTATAGCGTTCATGATCAATGATTTGCAAGAACACCAAACGCACTACGATAAAAGATAACGCAATTAACATCCCCAGCCATGCGAGGATCACGCGCGTGTTAAACAAGCGGTTTTCGGTGCTAGCGTCTTTTAATAGCACACGGCTACGACTGGGTTTGAGCTTAGAACGAAAGAATATTGACATGTCAGGCTACACTACACATGGGCAGTCAAAAAAAACAGAATGCTAGCCTAAGCCAAAATAAGCACAGGCTTTAACAATGGCTGCATATATTAACCGACTGCCGCTTTAACCGCGCTGATAATTTCTTGTTGCTTTTCAGCGGTAAGATAACTGTCTATTGGCAAACTTAATACGTGTTGTGCGGCCGCCTCTGCGGTGGATAAGATGCTATTATCTTGTGCTAAAAAACTAAAAGCGGGTTGTTTATGCAAAGGGAGGGGATAATGTACGGCGGTGGGAATGCCACGTTTAGCCAGTTGATCGCGGACTAAATCGCGCTGTTCCACTTCAATGGTGTATTGGCTATACACACTGCTACTGTAGTCTGCAATAACAGGTGTTTTCACCACATCTTTTAATAATTCGCTATAGCGTTGACCCACTTGCATACGTGCGGCCAGCTCTTGCGGTAAAACTTGCAGTTTTGCTAATAAGATACCGGCTTGTAAGCTATCTAAACGGCTATTCACACCGATCAACTCATGGTGATAACGCTCACGTTGTCCATGCGTCCGCAAACGGCGCAGTTTGTCTGCCAATAAATCATCATTGGTAAAACACGCCCCGCCATCACCAAAGCCACCTAAAGTTTTTGATGGAAAAAAGCTGGTGCAGCCAATGGTGCCTAAACCACCAGAGAATTGATTTTTATACTGCGCGCCAAAGCTTTGCCCTGCATCTTCAATCACGGCTAAATTGTGTTCGCGGGCAATGGCGTTAATGGTGTCAAAGTCGGCGCATTGTCCGTATAAATTGACGGGGATAATGGCGCGGGTTTGCGGCGTGATTGCCGCTTCTAATAAGTTAACATCAAGGTTATAAGTGTCGGCATCGATGTCAACAAACACCGGTTTGGCACCAATAAAGGCGATCATTTCTGCCGCTGCGGCAAAATTAAACGCTGGCGTAATCACTTCGTCTAAAGCACTGACATCGACGGCTAATAAGGCTAATAACAGCGCATCTGTACCGCAGGCAACCGTAATGCAATGTTTTACACCGACAAACTCTGCCAATCGTTGTTCAAGTTCGCCAATTTCTTCCCCCATCACATAGCGACCATGACGCATAGTGTGAAAAATGCGCTGTTCTAATTGGTTGCGCAAGGTCAGTTGTTGATTGGCTAAATCATTCATATGAATATCACTGGCATATTCATATTCTGCTAACACGCCGTATAAAAACTCGTGATCACCCCATTCAATGATTTCTTCCGCTTCGTTGGCAATGTCGAATTGCTCTTGATTGGTCCAAATCACGGTTGTGCCTGCTAAACACATGGCATCTAAGCTGATTAAGGCTTGTATGCGGTTAATTTGTCGCTCTGGTAATTGTGGCCAATGCGTGCCTAACGCTGTTAACACTTTTACCTCTTGGGCAAACAAGTGGGCGAGCGACTGATGGTGATTGGCATTAATTTGATTTTCAAGCATTGCGGCTAAACACGCTGGTATCCAAAAACGGACGTTTGGCTTGCGAATTCGGTTAAAGCAATGTTGCGTATCATTTACCGTTAACGACAGCAAATCCAAGATAATCTCGTGATCCAGAACAATGTTTAGACTCATAGCGGCTTAAATAATAACAAGGGAAAGGAGCGTGCGCGTGTCGGCACGATGGATGAACTCAAGCATAACATTGAGACGCTGCGAGATGAAAAAAATCTTACCTAAACAAAAAAATGTCTCAACACATGGTAGCTGTGTTACTTAATATCGAGCAACACAAACAGTTATATTTTAATTAAATTTTTCATTTTAATCTGTGCAAGATGAGAAAACAAAACTTTTATTAGTAAAGTTCATTGATTTTTTAAGCTTGGTTTTTAATGAGAAAAACAATATAGTTGAGTTGAATGACTTAACTAAAGCAAGTCTAAAGGAAGCACAATCGCTATTAACGGCCTCAAATGTGATGATTTTATACAGGATATAGCCGATGAAACTTGCACCTGCTTATCGCCTTCGTTTACCCGACATGGAATTAGATATTTCACTGTCTGAATTTAAAATCAGCCTGATTGTTATCATTACAGGGATTTATTTTATTTGGACACAAATTGATGGTGTGATAAATACCAGCAAGACGCTTGAAGCCTACGGACTGTCAAGCAATCTGCGTAACGAACTGGCAGTGTATTATGCGCAGCATGGAGAATTGCCCGCTGACACGCAGGCGGCATTTAATCCAGCACTGAAAGATGGTAAATATACAATGCTGCCGGTTTATGACAACTACCAATGGAAGGCGGAGGTAAAAGACAGCCACTTAAGCGTCTCACTTTATCCCCTCTTATTAAAAGATAACCCGCACTCCCCTTTATTAATCACCTGCGATCCTGCCCGCTTTACCCCGCATTGGCAGAGTCTCGCCGCGCCGCCTATTCGTGATGAATTTTCTATCTGTTTTTAACACCTAGGCGTAATGCATGTAGGGTGGGCTGAGGCACGAAGCCCATCAGTCGTGCCAACATCGCGGTAAAGGAGGGGCTGTCCTTCGTCAGCCCATCCTACAAGAAAGTAACTGCGTAACGCCTAACACCGCATTTTTTTCCTAGTACAGGAGACTTGAACTGTGACACAACGCTCTACGTTGAATTATGAAGAAACCACTACTTTTTTAAGTGAACTTCATATGTTAATTGTCGGCGGTAGTACGTCTGCCGAAGCCTTAACCTTATTACAACAAACCGCCGTTGACATTAATCAGCAACGCTTATTACAGCGCATGTTATCGCATTGGGAGAAAACCCATTCTTTAGCCACGACTTTGCAAGCAGAACTCGGCGAATTAGAGTCATTTAACCATCAACTTATTCAACAAGCAGAACAAGATAACAGCTTAGAAAAAACATTAGAAAATATTATTAATTATCGAGAAATGCGCGAAGGCTGTGTGATAGAAAGCACACAACGCTTAAATATTGTTTTAAGTTATTACCTCGTGTTAGCGGTGGTTATTTTCATTTTTATTATTTTTATTGGTAATTTTGTACTGCCGACCTTTTATGATCTGTTTAATGGCTTTGGTGCAGACTTACCGTTTTTTACCCGTTTCGTGTTCACCTTAACTGAGCCGGTTGCTTTAATCATTATCGGCGTGCTGTTAGCAGGCTTTATTTATATCAGCATACGCGAATCAAGCCGCGCGACTTTATTCAGGTTATTTCCATTAACACGCGGTTTATATCGGCAAATTAATGTCATTGAGACCTTAAACACCATTGCCTTTTTATTAAAGCAAGGTCACAACTTAAGCGATGCACTACAACAAGCATCTGCTTTAACCAGCTTCAGCCAGTATCAACAGAAAATGCAGCAAGCCAGCCAGCAAGTCAGCGAACATCACGGCATTGCGGTTTTAAAAGGCTTTTATCCACCGATTGTGGTGCAAGCGTTAAGCTTAGGCGCAAATTCTTCTGGTTTACCGGCCTTATTACAACGGGTTGCACAGTTAGAGTTACAGCAATTGCAACGCCGAGTGCCATTAGTCTCTCGCCTGCTGATTTTATTACTGTCCTTATTCTTTGGCGGTATTATTTTGATGGTCTTGTTAAGCATTTATATGCCAATCTTTATGATGGGAAGTGTAATTTAATGCGTATAAATCAAGGCTTTGTGTTTATCGAACTGCTGTTTTGTGCGTTTCTCATTGCAACCTTGGTCGCCGTTGCGATACCGGCATACTCAGACTATCTAAAACGGGCTGCTATGACGGAAGCCTTGCAAATCAGTTGGCCTGTACAACAGCGCATTGCAGAGCATTATGCGTGGTCGGGCGCATTTCCAGAAGACAATGCCGCTTTAGGTTTAGCCGCGCCAGACGCATGGCAAACAGAGGCTTTGCAAACCTTAACGATACAAGCCGGACAAATTGATATTTTTATGCAGCTTAAAGGTGATGGTGTGACATCTGCGCACTTGCAGTTAGTGCCCGTGTTGGATGCTTCTAAACGGCGGGTTGCGTCTTGGCGTTGTCAGGCTAAACGCACTGATCCGGGAGTATTACCCAGTGTTTGCAAAGGCTATTATTAGGGAGTTTTTTATGATGAAGTCTATGCCACGTCAGGCAGGTTTTACCTTAATCGAGCTAGTGGTGTGCATTGCCATCATTGGTATTTTAGCCGCCACCGCAATTCCTGCTTATACCGTATATTTAAGACAAGCAAAAGTGGTAGAAGCGTTTAGTTTAGCGCATGAGGCGATGCGCAAAGTGACGGATTATTATGCTTTTTATGGTGAGTTACCAGAGGATAATCAGAGTGCGGGTTTAGATGCGCCTGACATGCTGCAAGGGGCCTATGTCGAGCGGATTATGCTAGCGCAAGGGGCTTTGCACGTTTATTTTTCAGCGGAAAAGTTTGGTGTAGAAGACACACCGATAGTCAGTTTTCGCCCTGCATTGTCTAAGCAAGACAGTGATTTAATCCCCATCATGCAATGGGTGTGTGGGCATCGCATGCCGCCAGAAACGTGGCAGGTGTATGGCGAGAATAAGACCACGTTAGCAAACGAATATTTACCATCTGAATGTTTATAAATTGAGGATTTCTGCATGCGTCAACAAACAGGGTTTACCTTAATTGAGTTAATGATTGTGGTGGCGATTATCGCCATTTTAAGCACGATAGCAGTGCCGACGTATCAGGATTTTGTGGTACGGGCGCAGATTACGGAGGGTTTAAAGTTAGCAGAGCCGATTCAGCGTAAGATTGAATTAGCGTATCAAACCCAACAACAGTTTCCGGCTGATAATACACAAGCCGGTGTGCCGCAATCTACGCAGTTAATCGGTAATTATGTGTCGGGCATGGTGGTGGAAAATGGCGCGATTCATATTACTTTAGGCAATCGAGTGAATAAGCATGTCGCGGGCAAGGTGTTGAGTTTGCAGCCGGTAACGGTGGTTGGTAGTCCTGACAGTCCAATGTCTTGGGTATGTGGTTATGCGCAGCCGGTGTCGGGCATGCAGGCAGCGGGGGATAATCAGACTGATGTGCCAAGTTTGTATTTAGCGCCGGAGTGTCGGCAGTGGCAGCCGCGTCAGGCGGGGTAGGTTTTTTGTATGAGTTTTCTAGCGCCCACGCGTTTTGCGTGGGTGCAAGTCTTGACGCGCCTGCGTCACTGCCATTAAGTTAAGTGATTTTGTAGGTCGGATAAGGCGACAGCCGTCATCCGACATAACGCGCTTTAAGTTTGAACTAAACCACTTACGGCGGATGACGGCTTGCGCCTTATCCGCCCTACAAGACGGTGCGAATCCTTAACTTAATGGTAGTGCTCAAGGTGTTGGGGAACGAGAAAAAAGACTAAAGTCCTTTAAAATCAAAGGCTGAGGCTAACTTTTTGGGGTTTTCAAAAAACACTGTTTTTTGGCATTTTTGGCAAAAAGTAATACTTTTAATTTATTGATTTTTCAGTGTATTTTTAACGCAAAAATCATACCGCTGAGGCTAACTTTTTATGACAATTTTTGCACTAAAAAATGGCTTGCAAGTAACTGAAAATTGTGCGATTATTTCTGTCAATGGGGTTACACTCCTTTACGCCGATGTAGGCGGTTGAAACCCAATAAAAAAAGCCTCGATGTTTCTCAACATCGAGGCTTTTTTATTTGCGGGTTACCTTACTTCACTTCTTCCACAATCGCTGCCACCAACTGAGCGCAGTTGCAGACTCCTCCGCTGAAAAACGCGGTTTACTCTCAGGAAAACGCCGCCCCAAAAACTTATACTTGGGCGAAGACCGAATCACTTTTGTCTTCATTGTCAGAATCAGAATTCACAGAATTTAAGCATTCTCAGAATTATAAATAACTGATAATCCTGTTAATTCTATAATTCTGAAAATCCTGATTCAGACAGTTCGGCGGTTCTTTTACCGCTTAAAAACAGACAAACCATGACACCACAAACCGCGCTCATTTTTAAAATACCGCCATGCGTGATTTAAAAATGATTTTCTCGTTAAGCTATCAGGCTATGTATCAGAACACGTTAATATTTCATGGCTTTTAGATCAATGGTCTTGTAGGGCGGATAAGGCGGGAGCCGTCATCCGCCGCAAGTGGCTTGGTTCAAGCTTCAACCGTGTTATGTCGGATGACGGCTAAAGCCTTATCCGACCTACAAACACGCCTAATTTAATGGCAGTGACCTACGGTGGGCAAAACGCCGATTGAGGACAAAGATAAACCCCGCTTCTCGGCGGCGTTTCGCACACCCTACATCACTGTTGTGTGATGATGCAGTGCGTTTGTCTATGCCAGAAGTAGACGAAAAAGCAGAAATGCCTTTAAAATCAAAGGCTGAGTAGAACTTTTTGGGGTTTCAAAAAAACGCTGTTTTTTGCCAATTCCACCAAAACGTAATACTTCCAATTTATTGATTTAATTGTTTATTTTTATCGCAAAAAACGTGCCGCAGAGTAGAACTTTTTATGACAATTTTTGCACTAAAAAATGGCTTGCAAGTAACTGAAAATTGTGTG